>JBLHJZ010000311.1:0-6268 GCA_047619515.1 Saprospiraceae bacterium
ATACTTAGACCACACTCTTTTCCTGTCGGTGGCATAAATTGCCAGAGACCAACGGCTCCGGATCGGGACACCGCCTGAGCATTCAAAGCAGACTCCACCACTGATAAGTATTTAAGATCTGTAGGTAGGCCATTTTCGGCAAGGAGTCTTTCAAATAACGGAAAATAAATAGCCGTCCGTCCGAGCATAGACTCTGTTTTATCTCGTTTTTTGATCGTATAAGTGTTAATGTAACTCCTGACAGCAGGATCGAAACGAGGTTTTACCACATCGTTGTGAATAGTAGCAAGTCTGTCCTTGATTTCCTGATCAGAAATCAAAGCATAATCACTATAATCATCTAAATCCTGGCTGTTAAGATTGGAAAAGAATAGTGTACATAGCAAAATAAAGCAAAAATCTCTCATATTCAGTTCTTGTTGATCTTTTGTCTGTTTTAGTAAAGTCCAAAATAGAGATAAGTGCCCTATTTTCATAACCTTTAGACATAAGATTTATTGGCGAATGTTTTTTTAAACGCTAGTACAATCTATTTCTTAGGTTATAAACGTTAAAACATATTAAAATAAACTGTATTATAACAATAATTATTCCACCCGGGTTTATTTAGGCATTGGGAATACCAAAAACAATATTTAGAGACGCTAATGGATTTGCGCATCAATCCAAAATCCTCAATCTTAAATCTTAAATCTTAAATAGTCTCTATCCCAATCTTGGCAAAATCAAATACCGCCCTTCCGCACTGGGAGGAATAATTCCTCTTTTATAGGCAGGATTAAGTCTTTTGATCAACTCGACAGAGTAGCCGGTATCTTCAGCTATTTGCTTAAAAGACTTACGTTCGTATACAATAACTGTTTTCGTCATTTGTACATCGTAATCAGGATAAGCAGGGTGTAAATCATAGAAGAGGTAATTATCCATCAGGTAAGTCGCAGCAATAAATTTCGGAATATATAACTGCGTCTCTTTAGGTAGTTCTTTTCGTACTTTCCAGAAATTTCGGCTCTTTGCTTTTCTCATCGCTTGTTGCATCCTCCCTTCTCCACAATTATAGGAAGCGATAGCCAGTGTCCAATCTCCAAAACGAGCATACAGATCGGATAAGTATTTCATCGCTGCGGATGTTGATTTATAAGGATCACATCGCTCATCGACATAGTTGTCTATCTTCAAGCCATATTTACGGGCAGTCCTTGGCATAAATTGCCATAATCCCACGGCACCGGCTGGTGATTTCACTTTTATGTCGCATCTCGACTCAATAATCACCATATATTTCAACTCTCTTGGAAGGTTATATTTTCGGAGCGAATCATCTATCATCAGGAAATACATTGATGATTTACCTATTAATTTCTCCGTTGATTTTCTTGCCAATAAGGTATAGGCCCTAATCTCACTACGGACTTCTCTATTATACCTTACATCAATCATCCCCTTATATTCATCCAGGCGATCCTGCACCACCTCTTTTGAATAACTTGGAACTTTGCTCCTGGACTCTTTACGTTCTTTTTTACTTTTCTTAGTTGGTTCCGTATTATTTGCAATAAGCGAAACGCTTAAGAACAGCAAACAAATTATACTCTTTAAAGCGCTAGTGTTCATGAAATTCTTTTATCTATGAAGGCGGCAAAATACAACCATTGCCTCCATTATACGGGTAATCATTTTGAATTTAGTGCGCAAAAGTAAACCAACAAACGATGGCCAGCCAGGCTTTTAGTGAAATTGATCATACTTTAACTTTTACTTAAAAGGGGGATATCTGCTAAAGAAAAAAACTAAAGGTTTATATCTTGAAAATATTGAGCAAATGAGAATAACTTCTGCTCTTCAAACCGATTTGCTATAAATTGCATGCCAAAAGGCATGCCGTTTTCAAAATTCCCAGCAGGTAAACAAATAGCAGGAACACCCACCATATTGGCCTGTACCGTAAAAATATCTGATAAATACATGGCTACCGGATCATCTATTTTTTCGCCTATTTTCCAGGGCTGAACCGGCGATGCAGGCATCATTATAAAGTCATATTTTTCGAAAATCTGATTAGTCCTATCCTGGATCAGCCGCCGTACTTGCTGCGCTTTCCCATAATAAGCATCATAGTAGCCGGCACTCAATACAAAAGTTCCCAGCATTATTCTCCTTTTCACTTCTTCACTAAAACCTTCCGCCCTGGATTTACTATAGGTTTCTAATAAATTTCCCGCTTCGCTACTTCTGTGCCCATATCGGATACCATCAAAACGGGATAGGTTGGTAGAGGCTTCTGCCGTAGTCAACACATAGTAAGCCGGGATGATATAATCCAAAAGATCAAAATCCAGCGGTTCAACCTCGTGCCCCTCCGCTTTTAACTGATCAATCACCGCTTGAGTTTGTGTTCTGACTGTTTCGTCCAAACTCTCATGCCCCAATGCTGCTTTGAAATAAGCGATTTTAGCATTTCCTGAAAAAGGGGGAGCAGTTGACCAGGATTCTACTGCCCGAGGGCTTGCCGTACTGTCAAACTCATCGGCGCCTGACATGATTTCTGTCAATAAAGCAGCATCTTTCACCCTATGAGTCAAAGTGCCTATTTGATCGAATGAAGAAGCATAAGCCAATAAACCATATCTCGAAATCCGCCCATAAGAAGGTTTAAATCCTATAACCCCACAAAAAGAAGCGGGTTGCCGGACAGAACCTCCGGTATCAGACCCTAAGGAAGCCAAACAAGTATCCGCCTGTACTGAAACCGCAGAACCTCCTGAAGAACCACCAGGGACCTTAGTTGTATCTGCAAAATTTTTAACCGGGCCGTAGATTGAATTTTCATTAGTAGAACCCATAGCAAACTGATCACAATTTACCCGGCCAATAATGATGACATCTTCTTTTAAAATCCTATCCACTGCAGTTGCAGAAAAAGGAGTCTCATATCCTTCTAAAATCCTGGAAGCTGCCGTCACTTTATGTCCTGCGAAACAGATAATGTCTTTCAGCGAAAGCACCATCCCATGAAGCCTTCCGACGCTCTCTCTATTTTCGCTAAATTTTTGATCCAGTGCTTTCGCTCTTTCACGGGCTTCTTCAGCATACACTTCAATATAAATATTCAGCGCTTTGGTCGCTTCAATTTGACCGAGGTAATATTCCACGAGTTCCAAACAGGTAGTATCACCCTTTCGAATAGCCGTTTGTATAGATTGTAAGGAATTGTATTTTGCCATAGGATTAACTGATCTGATAAAAGATCACTGAACATAAGTTACCAATCTGAATTTTGAGGTTGGTGAGAGATAGCTTATTAGATGATTTAATATTTAAAATACCTATAACCTATTTTTTTTTGGTCCCTTTAATACCCCTTTTCTGAATTCGTTTTGTTAGCATGGGTCTTCTCTCTCCCCCATATAGCAGTCGTACTATTTTTTTAGCGGGTGAATCCGTTTTTTGACTGGCCACCATTTCTTTAATTAATTGCTCCAATGAAACCAGGGATTGTTCCCCAGTCTCCATGTTCTTTAAGGCCACTACATCCTTAGCCATTTCTTCACTACCGACCAGAGCTACAAAAGGTGCCTTCCGCGAATTAGCATATTTCATTTGCTTATTAAGCTTAAGGGGTGCAGGATATAATTCTGAAGGAATTCCCGCAGCTCTTACCTTATTCAACCAATCAAAAGCAAAACTATGAGATGCCTCATCAAAGGCAATGAATAATAAGTGTAATCCCTGTGTTGCTTCTTTAGGAAAAATATTCAGTTCTTCCATGACATCATAGATTCGATCGGCACCAAAAGAAACGCCGACACCAGAGACTCCTTTCAAACCGAAAACTCCTGTCAAATCATCATAACGCCCACCTCCGCCAATCGATCCAATCTTTACATCATCAGCGGACACCTCAAAAATACACCCGGTATAATAATTTAATCCACGGGCTAAGGTGATGTCGAATTTCACAGTATTCACCGGTTCTTTCTGATCAAAATACTTGTGAAAAGTTCTCAACTCTTCTATCCCTTTCCGTCCGGTTTTGCTATTTTCAAAAAGAATAGTGAGTTCGTCCAAAGACGTGACTTTGAGTATTTTTAAAACCTGATCAATCGCTGTTTCCGGGATATTTCGATTTAGCATTTCATTTTTCACGCCCTCTTCTCCAACCTTATCCAACTTATCAATCGCCATGGTCATATCCATAAACTGATCAGCGATACCTGCGGCTTCTGCCATCCCGAAAAGCACCTTCCGGTTATTGATTTTTATCGTAGACTTAATCCCTAACTTTGCAAATGCCTCATCATAGATTTGCACCAACTCTGCTTCATACATCAACGAATCCGAGCCTACTACATCCACATCACATTGGTAGAATTCCTGATAACGGCCTTTTTGCGGTCGATCTGCTCGCCAAACCGGTTGTATCTGGTACCGCTTAAAAGGAAAAGTGATACTATTTTGATTCATCACAACAAAACGCGCAAATGGCACAGTCAGATCATACCGCATTCCACGTTTTGAAATAGATGGGATTATACCAACAGAGTTTTTTTGAGCTAAAGCATCGGCATTGGCCTTCTCCAAAAAGTCTCCATTGTTTAGGACTTTGAATAATAGCTTATCGCCTTCTTCTCCGTACTTACCGGTCAGGGTGGCAAGGTTTTCCATCGTCGGGGTCTCGATCGGCTGATAGCCATATTTCACAAATACATTACGGATGGTATCGAAGATAAAGTTTCGCTTTCCGACCTCTTCCGGTCCGAAATCCCGGGTTCCTTTGGGTATGGTGGGTTTTGACATATTATAATCTTGTGGTTTTATGGCTGGTGGTTACTGTTCGGCATTTGGTTTTGGGCGTTCGGTTCCCGAATACCCAAAACCAAATACCGCATTTTCTCTACCATGCAGATTTAAACTGATTTAAAAAGCGGACATCATTTTCAAAAAGAAGGCGGATATCATTTATCTGATACAACATCATCGCTTGCCTTTCTATGCCCATTCCAAAAGCAAAACCGGTATACTTTTCCGCATCGATTCCGCAGTTTTCCAATACGGCAGGATCTACCATACCGCAACCAAGAATTTCTACCCATCCTGTATATTTACATACGTTGCACCCTTTTGCATTGCAAATAAAGCAACTCACATCCATCTCTGCACTAGGTTCGGTAAACGGAAAAAAAGAAGGCCTTAACCTGATCTTTGTCTCCGGGCCATACATTTCCTGCGCAAAATACAACAGGGTCTGCTTCATATCCGCAAAGGAAACATTTTCATCAATATACAAACCTTCCACCTGGTGAAACTGACAATGCGATCTCGCTGAGATCGTCTCGTTTCTATATACCCGTCCTGGAGCGATGATCCGGATCGGCGGCTGTTGACGGGTCATCAAGCGAGACTGTACCGAGGAGGTATGTGTCCGCAACAACATCTCTGTACTATTTTTCAAATAAAAAGTGTCCTGCATATCCCTGGCCGGGTGATCTTCCGGCGTATTCATCGCCGTGAAATTATGCCAGTCATCCTCAATCTCTCTATCTTCTGCTATATTAAACCCAATACGGGTAAAGATATCAATGATCCTGTTCAGGGTAATAGAAATAGGGTGACGCGAACCAAAGTTTATCGGTTCGGCTGGGGCTGTCAGATCAATCGCTATTCCTTCTGACTGATCAGCATTTGCTTCAACTGCAGATTTTAGCCCCTGGAACTTATCTTCCGCGGTTTGCTTAATTGTATTCAATAACTGCCCAAACTCTTTCTTTCGTTCGTTTCCAATATGACGAATCTCTCCAAAAAGCGGCTTAATAATATTTTTTGTTCCGAGATACCGGATACGAAACTGCTCGACTTCTTCAGCGGATTGCGGGCTGATAGCCTCAATTTCTTCGAGTACCAACTTTACTTTATCAAATATTTCAACTGACATTCTAATAATAGCTTGTAAGTTCTTGTAAAAAGAACGGATTTGTGTAATGAGGCACAAAGGTAATATATTACAGGGATTTATGCTAGACCAGGGGTGAGGAAGAACATCAGCGAGGGTTTTACTTTTACCAAGAGTTCATTACCTTGATAATTAGTACTCGCCTTTTCACCTAAAGGCTGGGACTCGACGACTAATTTGTCGCTGCCATTTTCGATGTTGTAGCCTTGTTCAGTGATGTATATTTTTATAAAAATTATTTACTGTTAATCCCCTTCCGGATTGGGCTGGAGGGGTAATCTTCATTTTTTGCCAGCGTACAAATTATAAAGTTTAAAG
>JBLHJZ010000312.1:0-6251 GCA_047619515.1 Saprospiraceae bacterium
GGCTTGATCTGGAGAAAATTGATCTCGGAAGAGCAGGCGTTATTTGGGGGTCTGGTATCGGGGGATTATTTACCCTCGAACATGAAATCGAAGAGTTTGCAAAAGGTAGTGGGATACCACGTTATAACCCTTTTATGATTCCAAAAATGATTGGAGACATAGCTGCAGGGCATATTTCGATCAAGTATGGATTCATGGGAGTGAATTATGCTACCGTCTCCGCTTGTGCTTCTTCTTCTCATGCGCTCGGAAACGCTTTCGATTATATTCGGCTCGGAAAAGCTGATGTTATTATTACCGGAGGTTCAGAAGCTGCGATTACTCGTGCAGGCATTGGAGGTTTTAATGCGATGAAAGCACTTTCTACCAGAAATGATGATTTCGAAACGGCTTCCCGTCCATTCGACAAAGACCGCGACGGTTTTGTACTCGGAGAGGGAGCTGGTGCCATCATTGTGGAAGAATTAGAACACGCGATGAAAAGAGGTGCCAATATCCTGGGAGAATTGGTCGGAGCAGGAGCAAGTGCCGATGCCTATCATATCACCGCACCTCACCCGGAAGGGCTTGGCGCACAAAATGTGATGAAAATGGCACTTAATGAGGCGAAAATGAACCCTGAAGACATAGACTACGTAAACGTACACGGTACTTCAACTTCCCTTGGTGATATCGCTGAAACCAAAGCGATTCTTAAGGTATTTGGAGACGATTCATATAAGCTGAGCATTAGCTCAACAAAATCCATGACTGGGCACTTGCTGGGAGCTGCCGGAGCCATTGAAGCGATTGCTGGAATATTAGCCATCAATCATAATTTTATACCGCCTACTATCAATCATTTTACAGATGACCCTGACATTGATGGAAAACTTAATTTGACCTTCAATGTAGCACAGGAAAGAACAGTACGTGCGATGATAAGTAACACCTTTGGATTTGGTGGACATAATGCTACCGTTATTATCAAGAAATTTGAATCTTGATTGCTTTGTGGAACGATGTTTAAATATTTTTAGGTTATTAGGTTGTAATTAATAAAACCTGAAAGCTATCTAAAATTATAGCCTTACCTAGTTCGGCTTAATGGTGATTTTAGACAGCTTGTATCAAACCTTCCACAAAGGTTACTTTATAATGATTTTGCTTTTTGCGAAATCTATCGGAACAGCTTGGTATCAGGAGGTTCCAATTTATATATTAGTATATCAACGAATCATTTCGAAATTTTCGGGGTGTATTCTGTTGAATTTCTTTGTCTTGTTCCCATAGGGCTTTTTACGTGTCTGTGGGAAAGTTATAGAATACAACCTAATAACAGGCGTTGTTAACTCAATTAATTTGAAAAGTTTATTTAGACTTTACAATTATTATTTCTCACCTGATAAAGATTTGGCAAGACGATTAAGGTCTTTGCTAGGGTTTATTCCCGCTAACATTAATTTGTTTAAGCTTGCCTTTTATCACAAGTCTACCTCTACCGAAAAGCTTTACGCTGTACAAAGCAACGAGCGTTTGGAATATCTCGGAGATGCGGTTTTAGGGACTATCGTTGCAGAATATTTATTTAAAAAATATCCTAACAGCGACGAAGGCTTTCTTACCAAAATGCGATCGAAGATTGTCAAAAGGAAATCGCTGAATCGGATTGCTGATAAAATGGGCCTGGATATGTTGCTCAATGAGTATAATAATACCCGTCTGAGCCGGTCAATGTTAGGTAATGCCCTTGAAGCGTTGGTGGGTGCGGTATATCTCGAACGCGGATATCATGGAACAAAGCGATATGTGATCAACAAAATTTTGCGAAGTTACCTGGATGTCCACGAACTGGAGACTTTTGATGACAACTATAAAAGCCAGTTGCTGGAATGGTGTCAGAAAAACGGACAAACCGTTGCCTATAAAATGCTGGCTAAGTACAAATTTGAAAAGCGTGATCGCTTCAAGGTTGCTGTTTTGATAGATGGGAAAAAGATAGCTACCGCTGATGATTTCAATAAAAAAAGCGCTGAACAAACCGCTTCTGAAAAAGCGATGCATTTATTGGGGATTATAGTAGAAGAGGAAGAGGACGAGTGAATAAGAAAATAATAAAGTAGTCAGGTAGCCAAGTGGTTAAGCATGGCTCTTCTTGACCACTTGGCTACCTGACTCCTTGACCACTTTTGTACAACTGAAATACAGTGCTATTTTATAAACCAGCTTAATCAAAACTTACCATCTTGTCTTTTTCTCCAGAACAAGCTCTCTCCTTTGCACCTGATACAGAAACAGCGCGTAAAGGGGAAGATTTGGCTACCGCGCGAAAGTGGCGTAACCTGGCAGGCAATCCTAAAATAATCTGGGGAGAATGTAAAAGCAGTACCGATTCCTTTTATAAAACCCAAATTGATTTAAGTGGCCCTGCATTCAAGTGCAACTGTCCTAGCCGAAAATTTCCTTGTAAACATGCCATTGGCCTATTTCTATTATATATTGATGCTGCTGCTGCTTTTCGGGTGACCCACGACTATCCGGAATGGATGAGAGATTGGCTGGAAAAACGGGGGATAAACCCGGATGCCAATGCTGCCGCAAAAAAAGAAGCAGACCTCAAGAATCGGGAATTGAGAATAAAGAACCGCGATGCCAGACTTACCCTGATGGCTTCCGGTGCAGCAGATCTTGAGATTTGGTTGAATGACCTGATCCGCCAGGGGCTGGCCACCACCGAAGGGCAAACCTATAATTATTGGCAGAATTTTGCAGCGAGAATGGTAGACTCCAAACTGGGAGGAATCGGTAAGCGAATCAGGAAATTTCCATTACTACATAGCTCCGGTACGGAATGGCCGGAACGAATGCTGGCAGAACTTGCCCAACTATATCTTATCGTAAAAGGCTTTCAAAATCTTGAGGATTTACCGCCCGTTTTGCAAACAGAATTGCTGACGGTTTCCGGAGTGAATATCAAGAAAGAAGAAGTACTGGCGCTAAAAGGGGTTTCAGATGATTGGTTAGTCATGGGAGTGATCGAGGGAATTGATGAAAACCTGAATTTCCGACATACCTGGTTATACGGCTCTAAATCCGAGCATATTGTCCTGATTTTAGAGTATGTGTTTGGTGACTTGGGCTACCCGGTTACCTGGAAGGTTGGGCAGGCCTTTAATGGCGAAGTCGCTTACTTTCCAGCTGCTTATCCTTTACGGGCATTGGTGAAAACGCAAAAAGGACAGGTGGCGCTATTTGATGAGCCCAGAGGATATCATAGCCTTCAGCGGTTTTTTGATAGTTATTCTAAAGCATTGGCACAAAATCCATGGATATACGATTTCCCTTGTTTCCTGGAGGAAGTAATCCCTGTCATGGAAAAGGAAAAATTATTTATCATCGATGGAGAAAAAAACTACCTCGAAGCATTGCCAAAAGATAATGTCGCCTGGAAATTAGTGGCACTCAGTGGGGGGAATCCGATTAGTGTTTTCGGCGAATGGTCAGGGGAGTATTTGATTCCGCTGAGTGTGATTGTGGATGGGAATGTCTTTGCTTTGTAGATGACTACACGGCTTTTGAATCATCGTCCTTCAGCAAATGATTTTAAATCCTTAAGCGCAGCTTGGAAAGATGGTTTCAATTTTCTTTTTATTATTGGTTTGATAAAATAGCCCAGGAAGGAGTTATTCTCAGTTATAGCTTCGGCGGTTACTTTACTATGCGTACCATTAGCTTCTATGGTATAGAAATTAAAAAAAGGCTTTAATACAGGAATTGCATTTGTCATTTCGCCGTAGACTAACTTTTCCTCCCGACGCTCATCAGCCACTGTTTCGAATTCCAAAGTACTGCCATTCACGACGCATTGGTGTTTCGAACCCACCCGGTTTACCCGATTTTTTTCATACTCGAGACCTTGAATACCTTTAGTCCAGTCCAGACGATACTCGAAATTAGTGATTAATTCAAAGACCTCTTGCGGACTTTTTTCAATGACAATAGATGCTGAAAACAGCGGCTTATTATCAGGTTTTTTAATTTTACTGAAGGAAGATAATTGAGCCTTTTTCTTGAGCTCCATTAATTCGTAATATTGATATTTGACGACTCCAAGGTCATATTCGGATTGGCTGTTTTTCATAGGAAGACTGGTCTCAATAGAACTAGTCCAATGGTCATAAACACCTTCCGATAATAACAGATAATCATCAATTGGAATAGTGTTTTTCATCAGGCGATGTGCGGTGATGACCTCTTTTCCGTAAGGCTTCCGCTGGTCTTTGATTTGAATAAAATCTAATGGTCCTGCATGTGCGAAAAATTTTAAGGTCAGATTATTGGCTGTACTACAAGCGCCACAATTACAAATACGGTGATTTTCATATAATTTTAAGTGACTATGAAATTTCACATACATATTTTCAACCTGTTGTATCAATGCTTTGGGATCCGGTACACTGCCGGTTTTATAATAAAATAGGGCATCTCCTTCAATCTCGGCAAGTGTTAATCCTAACTTTTCATTGTCGATCAACAACTCCAGTAATTCAGCGACGATATGCTGGCTATGTTCGACTTCTGTATGGCTTACAAAATCAGTAAAGCCACTGATGTCCGGTAGAAATAAGAAAGAGTATTGCTGCGCCATTATTTATATGCTCTGATTTTTAAAAAACCTTGAAATAACTGGATAATGTTAATCGTAACAAAACCTAGTAGGTTTGTCTATGTTTAATTCTGTGCAGGGTCTAAGGTAAAATAATATTACCAAGGGCACTTATATAGGTGATCAAGTATTTCATATCGTTTTAACAAATAATGCTATTCAAAAGTTTAATTTATGAAACGCCGCCTATTATTCCTCTTGTACCCACCCCCTCACCTTTCACTCCTCACTACCTCACCTCTCACCCCTGTCTAAGTGGCATAAGACTTGCCTTATATCTTTAATATGTACTTCAAATAGGCCACATGACAATTAATTTTTGTATAATCTACAACCATTTAGCGAATTTTCGCATTTTATATAATAGATGGCTTTGCATTTCTATAATTGTATTGTATATTTAAGCGAAAATTCGCTAAATATTGAAAAACCCGATTATGACTAAGAATCCAGAGAGCTTTATTAACAAAGAAATCCTTAAAGGAGGGGAGTTTATTATCAAGGACTCCGATACTACCGGAACCTTTATCCCCGAGCAATTGGACGAGGAACAATTAATGATCCGTGATATGTGCCTGGACTTTATTGAACAGGAATTGAACCCGGTCATGGATAAGCTTGAAAAGCAGGAAGAAGGAGTAGCAACTGGCTTGTTGAAAAAAATGGGCGTGTTGGGATTATTAGGGTCACATATGCCTATTGCTTATGGCGGTATGGAAATGGATACCAACACCAATACTTCAATCTGTGATGCATTGGGACCGATGGGATCTTTCTCAACCACTTATGCTGCACACACAGGTATCGGAATGTTGCCGATTCTTTATTTTGGAACGGAAGCACAAAAGCAAAAATACTTACCACGCCTGATCACTGGTGAATTGGCTGCTTCTTATTGCCTGACGGAGCCAAGTTCTGGTTCTGATGCTTTATCCGCAAAGACCCGTGCAGATTTATCTTCGGATGGTCAACACTATATTTTGAATGGCCAAAAGATGTGGATTACCAATGCAGGATTTGCAAATATTTTTATAGTGTTTGCTCAGGTGAATGGTGATAAGTTTACCGGATTTATTGTTGAAAAAGGAACCGAAGGATTTACGCTCGGTGCCGAAGAAGCAAAACTTGGAATCAAAGGGTCTTCTACCCGGCAGGTGTTTTTTGAAAATGCCAAAATTCCGACGGAGAATTTACTCGGAGAAATTGGGAAAGGACACAAGATCGCGTTTAATGTTTTAAATATCGGACGTTTCAAATTATGTGTACTTTGTAACGGTGGTGCTAAAGCAAGTATTAGTACTGCGGTGAAGTATGCCAACGAAAGAATTCAATTTAAGCAGCCGATCTCCAGTTTTGGAGCCATCAAATACAAACTAGCGGAGCAGGCAATTAAAGCTTTTACCGTTGACAGTGCGCAGTATAGAGTTTCTAATTTCATGCAGGAAAAAGTAAAAGCGCTGCGAGCAGATGGGGACGATTATGTAGTTGCAAAATTGAAAGCAGCCGAAGAGTATGCCATCGAATGTGCTATTTTGAAAGTAGCGGGTTCCGAAGCACTGGATTATATCGTTGATGAAACTTTACAGATACATGGAGGCATGGGATT
>JBLHJZ010000313.1:0-6237 GCA_047619515.1 Saprospiraceae bacterium
CTTTATTAATACAAAGTTGGTACTTCTCCTCCCCTCTTTAAGTGACAATTATCATCGGCTTTCTTGATTTTTATCATCTAACCGGTAATAACTAATCGCTTTCTTTGTAGAAAATATATCTATAAATAATAAGAATGCATGGGCTACAATTAGATTTTTCAGAATCATCATTACTGTTAAAAGCTATTTTTGAAACTGCTAATGATGGTATCGTCACTACCAATGAAACGGGCATCATCCAAATGATAAACCCGGCTGTCGGGACATTGTTTCAATATAAAATAGAGGAGCTATCAGGAAAAAATATTAGCCTGTTAATACCTGAGCCTCACCATTCAGCACATGGTGATTATTTAAAAAATTATATTAAAACAGGCAACAAGAAAATAATCGGAATCGGGAGGCAAGTGGAAGGAAGGCGTAAGGATGGAACCTTATTTCCTATCAGGCTCGGTATAAGTGAAATCAAGATAAACGGGCATCGTATTTTTGCTGGTATTATCCATGATCTCAGTGATAGGTGGAAAGCTGAAGAAAATATTAAGCAGCTCAATGTTAAATTAGGAGAAAGGGTACAACTCAAAACAAACCAGTTGTTGGAGACCGTAGAGAAACTGTTGAAAACAAATATAAAATTGGCTAATGAAGTGGCAGAACGTAAAAAAGTAGAAGCTCTTTTACGGGAATCAGAAAAGGAAATAAGAATAGCACTGGAAAAGGAAAAAGAACTCAACGAACTAAAATCCAGATTTGTAACGATGGCCTCCCATGAGTTTCGCACGCCCCTGAGTACTATTCTCTCTTCTACTGCGCTACTGGAAATGTACAGCAAAGAAGAACAGGAAGAACAGCGAAAAAAGCACTTTCAAAGAATCCGTTCATCAATAAGTATGCTCACTAATATTCTCAACGATTTCTTGTCCTTGAGCAAGCTGGAAGAAGGAATAATAAAATGTAAGCCGGTAGAATTGGCCTTGTCCGGGTTTTTCCTGGAGGTCATTGATGAAATGGAAGGCTTACTGAAAACTGGTCAACAGATAAAGCACGAGAGCAAAGGAATGAGCAAGGATGACAGGGTATTTGTTGATAAGTACCTGTTGAAAAATATACTGTATAATATATTGTATAATGCAATTAAGTATTCTTCACCGGGTAAAAACATCTACTGCAAGAATGAATTTATAAATAACAAGCTCATTATTACCATAAAAGACGAAGGCATGGGGATTCCAAAACCAGAGCAATCCCACTTATTTACCCGTTTTTTCAGAGCAAGTAATGCGACTAATATCCAAGGTACTGGTCTTGGACTACATATCGTAAAACAATACCTCGACCTCATGAATGGTACGATAACTTTTAGTAGTGAGGCCGAAGTCGGAACTACTTTCATTATTACTATTCCACAAAGCAATAAAATCAAAAAAAGATGAAAAAGATTTTGCTCATCGAAGATAATCTTGAGGTATGTGAAAATCTCGAAGAAATACTTAGCCTCTCCAATTACAAAGTATTTACTGCCGAAAATGGTGTAGTGGGGGTGGAAACGGCTTTAAAGGTAGCTCCTGATCTCATTATCTGTGATGTAATGATGCCCAAGCTTGACGGCTTTGGGGTTCTTCGTATTTTAGGGCAAAAGCCACAAACCAGTGATATCCCCTTTATCTTTTTAACTGCCAAAACAGATAAGAGTGATTTCCGAATGGGGATGAATCTAGGGGCCGATGATTACATCACCAAACCTTTCCACCATATGGAATTACTGGATGCTATTACGATACGGCTTAAAAAAGCGGAACGCATGAAAAAAGCCTTTATGCAAAATCCTATGGAAAATAAGAAACTGCTAAGTGAGTCGCGAGGACAAAGAGAATTGGAAAAACTGGCAGAGGCAAAAGAGACAACATTTTATCATAAAAAAGATATCCTCTTCAGTGAAGGAGAAGTACCCAAACGACTCTTTTATGTAGTCAAGGGTAAAGTGAAGACTTTTCGCAGCAACGAAAATGGAAAAGAATTTATAACCGGTGTTTTCAAAAAAGGAGAGTTTTTAGGTTTTCAGGCCTTGCTCAAAGATGCCCCTTATAGTGAATTCGCTGCAGCAATGGAAGATGCGGAAGTGAGCTTTATTCCGAAAGAAAATTTTATGGCCTTACTTCAGGGGAGTAGAGATTTTTCCGCACGATTCGTCAAAATGTTAGCCAATAATGTAGTTGACAAAGAAGAGCAATTGCTCCATTTAGCTTATAATTCTATCCGCAAGCGTGTGGCAGATGCCTTGCTCAAATTGAATAATAAATACAGGGAAGAGGGTGAGGTTAAACTGGATATTTTACGCGATGACCTCGCGGGTATGGTCGGTACCGCCAAGGAATCTGTCTCCCGGATGTTGACTGATTTTAAAACAGAAAGATTAATTGAAATCGACAACCACGGGGTGATTACTATTATGGATGAACACAAGTTGGCGGACATACCGAATTGACAAGAGTCAGTGTTCGCATTGAGGTCTGTCACTTTTCCTTATGGTGTAGGTTCGTACTTTTGGACTAATATTTAAACATAAATTATTTATTATGAACCATCCAGATATTAAGTCATACTTCAGAGACAAACGGCAGCATTTTATTGATCCTCACATTCATGGCACTCATTTTTTGGGTCGAAATGCGATGGATGTACGTTGGCGAATGAAAAACCCCGCAACCAATTTCAGGCAGGAAGGTTTTCTCTTTGAGTTAAAAATAGCGATGCCGGGTTTTATTAAGAAGGATATTCAAATCCATATAAATAATAATATCCTTACGGTAAAAGGGAAAAAGAAGAAATTGGAAGAAACACCTTCGGAATATATTCTCAGAGAATTTGATGTAGAGGTATTGGAACGAAAATTTAAACTGGGAAAAGGCATTGCTTATGAAAAAATCAATGCAGAATATACTAATGGTATTTTGAAAATAACATTTATAGATCTTGAAGGTAATAAAGAATTGTCGCATCGGGAAATTGAGGTTTTATAAAATACATACACGGTGTCCCTAAAGACGGCTGATTTTAAATGTGCCGATATTCGAACTAAAGGGCAGTCAAGTAGTCATACTTCGATTCATTTCATTCACTCCGTATGACCAAAACACTAGCCTGGTTCAAACCAAAACATGAATACTATAGCAAAAAGCATCAGGATTTTTCTGGATGAAACAGGAAGCATCTCTATGTTTGCTTTCCGATTTTTTCATCAGGTATTCCGGCGACCTTATGAATTTCGGGAATTGCTACGGCAGTGTTTTCTCATCGGATATAATTCCCTTTTTCTCGTCATCGCTACTGGCTTCATTATGGGGCTGGTGCTCACTTTGCAGGTTCGGCCAACCATGATCGAATTTGGAGCAGTATCGTACATGCCACAGATGATTGGAATTTCCATCGTAAGAGAGATTGGCCCTGTGGTCACGGCTTTGATCTGCGCCGGAAAAATTGGTTCCAGCATAGGGGCAGAATTGGGCTCGATGAAAGTCACCGAACAAATTGATGCCATGGAAGTATCCGGAACAAATCCTTTTAAATACCTCGTAGTCACCCGGATTATGGCGAGCACCCTGATGCTTCCTTTACTGGTAATCGCAGCAGATACAATTGGCCTTTTCGGGTCTTATTTGATAGAGAGTACCAAAGGTGATGTCAGTATGACCTTGTATTTCAACATCGTATTTGAAACCCTGACTTTTGGCGATCTGATTCCGGCAACGATCAAGTCTTTCTTTTTTGGTTTTGCGATCGGACTGGTTGGTTGTTATAAAGGTTTTTATTCGAGTCAGGGCACAGAAGGTGTTGGCCGTGCTGCTAACTCAGCGGTAGTGTTGGCGAGTTTGCTGCTTTTTGTAATTGACTTTTTAGCGGTACTAGTAGCAGATATTTTTTACGAAATTTAGGGGCGTACTACCGCTCCATATTTTTATTGAAAATGGATGTAAAAGAAAAAATAGCAATAAAAAATACTGCTCCGGAAAAGGAGGCGATTTCACCATTGGTTGTCATCAAGGGATTGAAAAAATCCTTTGGCTCCAATCAGGTACTCAAGGATTTTAACCTGGAATTATTCCCCAATGAAAACGTGGTGATCCTTGGAAAGTCGGGTTCCGGAAAATCTGTTTTGATCAAATGCCTTATCCGGCTCGTTGAGGTAGATGAAGGCGAGGTATATGTACTTGGAAAATCAATACCGGATTTAGGGCAGGAAGAATTAGACCAGATCAGAACTGAAGTAGGCTTTTTATTTCAGGGAAGTGCTTTGTATGATTCTATGACTGTCCGGGAAAACTTACAGTTTCCATTGCGTAGGCACAAGGATAGAATGAAAGGGCAGGATGAAAATTTATTGATTGTCAATGCATTGAGAAATGTAGGCCTTGAACATGCGATTGATCTGATGCCTGTCGAACTTTCAGGAGGGATGAAACGAAGGATTGCATTGGCGCGTACTCTGATTTTACAACCGGAGATTATTTTATACGATGAACCTACAAGTGGTCTCGATCCGATAACTGCCAACGAGATCATACAGTTGATTTTAAAAATACAAAGGGATTTCAATACGGCTTCACTGATTATTACGCATGATATGGATTGTGCAAGGGTTATTTCCAATCGGATGATTATTCTTCAGGATGGAATCAACTATGCGGAAGGAACCTACGAGGAGTTGTCCAGATCCAAAGATCCTAAGGTGAAGGCCTTTTTTAAAGAAGTTCAAAATAGATGACATGGGAAAGGAAAGAACCAATACGATCAAACTGGGGTTATTTGTAATGATAGCATTAATCCTGTTTACTGTTGCTATATTTTATATTGGAAATACACAAAATATTTTTGGAGATTCATTTAGGATCAGCACTATTTTTAAAAATGTAAACGGATTACAGTCAGGAAGTAACGTCCGCTATTCCGGGATAAATGTCGGCATTGTAGATAAGTTAGTAATTGTCAATGACTCTACAATCCGGGTAGATATGAATATGCAAAAGGAGGTACAGCGTTTTCTGAAAAAAAATGCAATTGCAAGTATTGGTACTGATGGATTGGTCGGTAATATGATTGTCAATATCAACCCAGGTATCGGAAATTCCTCTACGGTGGAAAATGGAGACCGTATCGAATCCTATACCAGAGTCGAAGCAGGAGAGATGTTGAATACCTTAGGAAATACTACTGAAAATATCGCTTTACTTACCCTTAATTTGCTCGAAATAGCGGAGAATATTAACAAGGGTGAAGGCAGTATTGCCACCTTGCTCAATGATCGGGGAATGGCGACAGACCTCCAACTGGCTATCCGAAACCTCAGATACAGCACCCAGCATATCAATACGCTCAGCGGTCAGTTTCAGGAAAGTATGGATAGCGTAAGTCAGGGAAAAGGTCTGCTGGGTTATCTGCTCAATGATTCTACTTTTGAACTGCAAATCAACCAAATAACAGCCGGTTTGGATTCTTTGATTCGCAGCCGCACTGTTCCTATCATGGACAACCTGGAACAGTCAAGTACTGATATCGCCACTACCAGCGCGGAGTTAAAAAATATGATCCGGGATATTGATCTCAACCAGGGACTTATCGGAACAGTGCTTAAGGATTCTATCCTTGTCGAAGATCTCAAAGAAACTATGCATAATCTCAATGAGGGCACTGATCGATTTAATGAAAACATGGAAGCACTTAAACATAATTTCCTTTTTAGAAAGTATTTTAAAAAGGAGGAAAAGAGGCGGAAAAAGGAGTTGAAAAAGCAACAGGAGGATTCGGTGGTAAGGCGGTAAAGCTAAAAAAACTGCTCGGTAAGCCAAGCACTGGCTGCCATTGAAAATACTTTGGAAGCGAAATTAATTAAGGCTTTCCAATCATAAAAATACTAATAATTCGTTATCTTGTAAAGAAATAAAAACTAATGCGGGATAATGGCAAACTAATCAAAAACAGTAAAAAAAGGGAAAAGATAAAAGCAATAATTGTAAACCTAGATTCAATTATTGAGAAAGCGTTATCACTGGAAGCCGACAATAAAACGGCACTCGGAAAAATTCATCCCGCCTACCAATCCAGCGCCCGAAACCTCCTTCATTACCGGGCTTTGCGAAGCCATAAATTGAATGATCTCCAAAAGGAATTGGGAAACCTGGGCTTATCAAGACTGGCAAGAATTCAAAGCCATGTATTAAGCAGCCTTTATACCATTCGTGG
>JBLHJZ010000314.1:0-6209 GCA_047619515.1 Saprospiraceae bacterium
CGATCACAAGGACGAAGTCCAATCACAAGCGAAGCGATCACAAAGACACGAAGCTATTCTTACAATCGCCATAGGGGCTAGCGAAAGAAGACAAATTATTTTTTGTAAATTTCCTTGTTTTCTGGTGTAACTAACAAAAAATCGGCATAGCATAAAAAACTAGTTTGAATTTTGCACATCTTCTTTCAAAACCAGTAGTCTATGAAAAATATATATTCCTTAGCCTCTTTTTGCTTTTTGTCAATCCTCTTCTTATCGAATTTCTCCTTACAAGCTCAATCCGATAATGTAGCCAGGAAGGATTAGAATTCCTGCTTAATGCTCTTGTTTGGTTTGCCAAAAACCAAGCTAATAGTTATAAAAAAGCTAAAATACTCAGTGTGAGTGTTTTAGCTTTTTTTATTATATTACGATCATGCTACTGGACGTATGATCAAAAGATCGAGACCCAAGGGGTAAATTTTGGATAAAGCACTAAGATTTAATGTTTAGCTCTCTGTTTTAAAGAGAAACCCCTTGGGTCTTTGCATAATGTCTAGTAGTATGTATTACGATTTTATGATCGCAGGAAACTAATTAACTTAAGTTGCGAACTATTGTAGTTGGCAGCCAACAGTCCTCGGTGGGCAGTACTTCGGCTTCACTTAGTACAAGCCTGATTCTGCTAAAAATAATGATCTTCTCTTAAATTTTTGCAGGATCAGACTGCTGGCAGCCAACTGATGACTGCGGACTATTAAAAGTCGAAGATATCCGCAACTTGAACTAATTATAGATAGATAGATGTTGTACCCAAATAACAAAAAATGAACTTAACGATAACAGGATATTCCACGGCACTATTTTCCACCTGGTTCTTTGTAGATGAGCTGGGATTACTTTTTGATGCCGGAGATGGGCTGATGTCTGGTCTGATGCAAAAGAGTAGAAAGGTAAAACAAGTTTTTATATCGCATGCGGATAGAGACCATCTGACTGGCCTGCTTCAATTCAACCAATTGAATGCCAGAGAGGGCTTTCCAATTATTCACTATCCTGATGATTCCGAATCTTTTCCGGCTTTGGAAAACTTCTCTAAAAAATTTGATCCACATGTCGATGGCACGATCTGGAAACCGATCAAAGCGCAAGAAGAGATTTATCTAAAGGAAAATATTTTTGTACAAGCCATTCGAAATAATCATATACCAGCAGCAATAGGAATTACCAAAAGTCTCAGCTTTAAAGTAGCTCATGTTAAAAGAAAATTGAAGCCAGCGTTTCATAGCCTAACAGGGCTGGAAATAAAAAGCCTATCAGCAGAAAAGGGGAAAGATTTTACCACTCAAAAGATAATTACCAATGTCCTGGCTTACTCCGGTGATACCCCCGTTGAGGATGATGGCCGCTGGGACAATACAGGAATATTGATCCATGAAGCTACCTTTTTGGCCGCTGATAAAAATCTCACTGCTCATGGTAATAAGCACAGTACTTTAGAGGAAGTTTTAAAAATGGTTGCCAATATTAAAATAGAAAAATTGATTCTAAGCCACTTTTCTTCTCGTTATAATAAACAACAAATTGATGAAGCTATCTTAAAAGGATGTGCCAGATATGGGGTGAAAATTCCTGTTTTCCGGGTTTTGCCTGGTGAAATACATAGAGATATTCTTAAGGAAAAAGCGGTTAATGCTTAGAGCATGTTAGACCTTTTAAAACTCGAATAACTATCCTTCTATCGTTCCCACTATCTCCAGCGCCAGCGCCTCCAGATCAATACCCATCACTTCCCTGTTTACTTTTATTACTTCCTTTCTCATCTCTTTTGGTAGATTGGAAAAGCCATCCTTAGCGCCAAGTATCATCCCGGCCACGGCGGCTACGGTATCATTATCTCTTCCACAGTTGACAATAAACGCCATCGTTTTTTGAAAATCTCCGGCACCAAACTCAAGACCCGTATACATGATTTGCCAAATCTCTCCGGCGTGAAACTGAATAGTTTTCTGTTGTTTTTCTAACTCCTTATAAATATAACTTTGCTGCATCCAATCCGTTTTGCTACCAGGGTAGCCAGTAGGAGGGAGGATATTTAAGGAGTCTTTCGTGTCCAGATTTTTGGATTGCTCTATCATTACACTGGAAGCTTTTACGATAGAAAATGCCAGTCTCCCAATCAATCGACTATTATTATAATCAAAGGGATCAACATAAGAAATAGTATAGAGAATAGAATCAATGTTATTGCTTTGCATCGCCATATTGGTCATAGCCGCGACCAGTCCCGAAATATCTCTGGCGTATCCAATATCAAAAATAGCATGATCATAAGCGGTGGTATAGGCGGCCGTTGCTGAATTTTCAATGAGCCCAAACATAGGCGTATAAAGCATCCCCGCACAAGACATCTCACCACCATAGAACCTGTTCTGGGCTTTATAATATTCCGTTCCCCCTTTTTGATAAGCCATAGAAACCCTAGCCCATTCTTTAATCCAAAGTACCTTTTCGAGCTCTTCGTCCAACACATCAGTCGAGTTCATCGCTTTTTCATTCCCAAGACCTTTCGTCAGCGATTGATAATAATCGGTAATAAAAGCGGCAAAATGATCCGCAGATAAATCTCCCCGATATTTTGAAAAGTACCGGGCCGTAAAGTATTTCCAACGGGTATCATCCGTCGTTGCTCCTGCTGTCAGGTTATGCCGCCAGGTACCTTCCGGACTTTTTTCCCGCAGTGCCGGTGTCAGGCCATTGATATACCCGTACTTTTTTTGGATATCCGACCGATGCCACATTTCTGTGGAAGCACCCATAGCATCACCGATGGCAGAGCCGACGAGCGCACCCAATACCTTATCATAATACTTTTCTTTGCTAAGGTTTAAGGAAGTAGTGCCATAGCTATGCTGTTTTGCCGGAGCAGGAATATCAACATTCGTTTTGGGTGTATCGGTACAGGACAAAGTAAACAAAAGCAGTAAAACCCCGGGAAGGAATAATTTGATCATGTTAAAATCATTTTGCGGGCTATTTGCAGGAGATAGTCCTTCTCGTAGATACCCCGTAGTAGTGGCAACTGAGCCAGTCCGATCAACCGGCGCATTATTTCTACCCCTGCTATTTTGGTGACCAAAGCCTTGTCCACATTCCCCTTGTATTTATTACAAATGGTAGCAAGGTATTCATCATCCAGCGTTGTGATAATCAGGTGAGCAGCCATTACGCCCAGGTCAAATTCGGCAAATCCAACAAAGCTGAATTCAGGGTCGATGATATAGACCTTATCTCCTTTTTTCATCCAGCTACCGGGATAATAGTCGCCGTGGATAAGCGTGGAGCCTGGCGACAAATACTTTTTGCCAAGGCTTTTTACGACTGATTTTAAAGCATCATCTTTTTTATAAGGCAAAGAAAGCTCCTGTAGACCTTCCTGGACATCATCCAGGTTGAATCCATTATCTTCCATAAAGGGTAATGCAAATATATGCTGATGATTGAGTTGTCGTAGCGCGAGATTAGGAGGATAATCTTTAGCTGCTTCTTTATTATGAATGATACCTAAAAGATGGATCAACTTTTCGGCTTCTTCATCTTCAATGTCCCTGTCCTCATATATGCTGGTCATGTCTTTACAGTCACCGAGGTCTTCCATGAGCAACAGGTGGTTTTTGGGATCATAGGCAATGATCCCGGGAATATTCGCTTCAATTTCTTTGCTATTGATGGTAGTATAAAACTGGTATTCTACCTCAATCCTTTCCAGTGGCGCCTCGATTTGCTGGTATTTCTGTACAAAAGGCCGGGATTGTTTCAGGATAAAGGAGCGCTCATTGGTCTTGATCCGGAGCACTACATTCATATTTCCTTCTCCTGGTTTTTCAATTTCCAAAATGTCTTCCCCCTCAGCATTGAGCCAATTATTTTGGCGAAGAAAATCTAGTAATTCGGACTTAGGTGTTTTAAGGTCTATGTATTTCAAGGGCTGATTTTTTTTTGAGAAGGTGAAAAAATGCTGGAATGTAGCTGTTTTTTATTGCCACTAAGTCGCAAAGACACTAAGTTACCTTGAACCACCCGCTAATTAATTCTGTAAGCTGGCCTTCATGAATACGATAACACCCACTAAAGATAATGACTAATCAGTAGCTGGACTAAATTATGCGAATCCAATTTTTAATTTAGCCAAAAGATTTGGATAAAAGTGAAGTCATTTTGGGAGTCCTGGCTGTTGGACGACTTTTCAGGTCTACCGATTACCCATATCTCGAATACTAGTAGTCTGACGCCCAAAGGGTCGTCTGACTGCGATAACAGTAAGCATAAACGGCATATCAAAAGTACGAAGAAAATAAGTACCACTACTCTTACCCCGCCGAACGATTGACTGGAAGTAGCATCTTTCAGCGTAGATAGTAACTTTAGCTAACACGCCAGCGGCAGTCTCCTCGGCATCCGCAGTACTTACCCCTACCTGCATCGTATGATTATGCAGGAGTTCGTAATTCGGACTTGGGTGTTTTAAGGTCTATGTACTTCATAAAACTTTAGTATTTTATTGATACGAATTTAAATGATTTACACCAATTATTGATTATTATATTTTTATAAAATAGCTGTGGCGCATTGTTGGTGATAATGCCCTCATATGTGTTACAGGCTCTTAAAGTATTTTAAATTGCCCAATTGGTACACTATTGCTAAGTATATAAATACTAAGTATATAAAAACTTCAGTCAGGGAAAAACCTTTAACTGGCGCCTTCAAAAATCCGAAAACAAAAATGAGGTTTGAAGAGATAACATCATTAAGGCGAATTATAGACTATAGATAAAAATACTATCTGATTTTTATTATTTATTAAATAATATTTATATATTGAGGCGTGTTTAAATAATGATTTATTCTTGGAAGGTCCCCAAAAATATGACTTGCCTTATCACAAGAATAAAAATACTTAGCAATAATAATTTAGTATATTATAAACTGTAACATCGAACTAGACTTCGTAGTTTATCAATACATTCAGTTGTAATTATATATTTAAACAATATTTTTTAAACCCTAAACTTTTATTTTATGGAACCAATGATTGGTGAAATCCGAATGTTCGCTGGAAATTTTGCCCCACGTAGCTGGGCTTTATGTGATGGCCAGCTATTATCTATTAATTCAAACCAGGCCTTATTTTCTATTCTCGGTACTACTTATGGTGGTGATGGTCGTACTTCTTTTGCATTGCCTGATATGCGTAGCCGTGCGGCGGTACACCCAGGTACCGGACCTGGTCTAAGTACTAGAAGATTAGGCGAAAGAGGAGGGCAGGAAAACCACACTTTGACGACTAACGAAATTCCATCGCATACTCATACTGTACAAGTTGGAGTCGGAGCGGAAGGTAAAGGAGTAGTTGGATCTGATGTTGCTGCAGGTAACTTTCTTGGGGATGCCACCGGAGCTTATCGTTCAGCGGCAGGAACAGGAGATATAAATGGCGTAACTGCTGGTAATACAGGAGGCAGTCAATCTCACAATAATATGCAGCCCTACGAATGCGTCAACTATATTATCGCATTACAAGGAGTTTTTCCTTCGCGTAATTAAATGATTTTGTAAGTGATTGAAAGATTTATTTAATAAGCTGTTTGCCTATACAAGCAAACTCAAAACTATAAAATATGGGACAAGAAGGATTTTTAGGAGAAATCAGGATGTTCGCTGGAAATTTTGCCCCACGTAGCTGGGCTTTTTGCGATGGACAACTTTTAGCTATTTCTCAAAATACAGCATTATTTTCTATTCTCGGTACTATTTATGGCGGTGATGGCCGTACCACTTTTGCCTTACCTGATCTTCGGGGTCGGGTGGCAGTGCATCCGGGAAACGGACCAGGTTTATCGAGTAGAAGATTAGGCGAAAGATCAGGTCAGGAACACGTTACTTTGAATACTACTCAAATTCCATCGCATAATCACGCTACACAAGTTGGAGTCGGAGCGGAAGGTAAAGGAGTAGTTGGATCTGATGTTGCTGCAGGTAACTATATTGGAGATGCTACCGGAGCTTTTCGTTCAGCGGCAGGGTCAGGAGATATAAATGGCGTCACTGTAGGTAATACAGGAGGCAGTCAATCTCACAATAATATGCAGCCTTACGAATGCGTCAATTATATTGTCGCTTTACAGGGAACTTACCCTTCGAGGAATTGATACGATTAAAATAAAATA
>JBLHJZ010000315.1:0-6198 GCA_047619515.1 Saprospiraceae bacterium
ACAGAAACGACAGTATCCATCGAAAAGTTATTAGGACAGCCCATTCCTCTATTACAGGAAGTGAAAGTAGCAATAGTGGCCAAAAGAATAATAAAAGGAATTACTTTTTTAATGATTTTAGCGTTCATCGGTAAAAAATTTAGTTCTTTTATAATAAGGTACAAAAATAACAAAATATTGAGACATCAAGCCATAAAACTTAAAACGTATTTTTTTTTTGCTTAGTATCAGGTAATTGTGTCTGCTAGATGATGTTTTTTCTATATTTGCCAAGATCTAACAATGATTCAATGCGAATACACCTAATAGCTATTGGGGGAAGTGCAATGCATAACCTTGCCCTTGCCTTATATTACAATCATCATACCGTATCAGGATCCGATGATGAAATCTATAATCCGGCCAGGGAAAGGCTGGAAAGTGCAGGCTTATTGCCGGTAGACGAAGGATGGTTTCCCGATAAAATCACAAAGGACATTGATATTATTATCCTCGGAATGCACGCTCGTCCTGATAATCCAGAATTGGAAAAAGCATTAAAATTGGGTATTCAGGTGATGTCATATCCGGAATTTATTTTTGAACATAGCAAAGACAAGAAGAGGGTAGTGATCGCAGGAAGTCATGGCAAAACTTCGACAACGTCAATGATCCTGCATGTCTTAAAATCTATCGACTCTTCTAAATACGAAAAGGATCTGAGGTTTGACTATCTCGTAGGAGCACAATTAGAAGGCTTTCAACGAATGGTACAATTATCGGATGCCCCAATTATGGTGATAGAAGGGGACGAATATTTGTCTTCCCCAATTGACAAGCGCCCAAAGTTTCTACATTATAAACCGCATATTGCCGTCATTACCGGTATCGCCTGGGATCATATCAATGTCTTTCCGACTTTTGAAGAATATACCCTTCAGTTTGAGCTGTTTCTGGAAAGTATAGCAGAGAAAGGAATCGTATTTTATTTTAAAAATGATAATATTCTTAAGGAACAAGTCAAACAAACCCAGGGAATTGATACGATTCCTTATGAAGGCTTTGATGCTAAAGTTTTGGAAGGACAGACATTCCTTATTACCGATCGCCAGCAGGACATTCCTCTCCATATTTTTGGACAACATAATCTTGAGAATCTACAAGCAGCTTATCTGGTTTGCAGAGAATTGGGAATAACAGACGAGGATTTCTTTCAAAGCATTCAACGTTTTGAGGGAGCGGCAAGGCGATTACAATTGCTTAGGGAGGAAAAGGAGTTTAAAGCTTTTCTTGATTTTGCGCACGCACCATCGAAAGTTAAAGCAACAATTGAGGCGCTCAAGCATCAATATCAGGACAGGGGATTAGTAGCTTGCGTGGAATTGCATACTTTTAGTAGTTTGAGTAAACCCTTTTTGAAAGAATATAAAGGAGCGATGAATAAAGCAGACATAGCGATTGTGTTTTTTAGTGAGCATACGCTAAAAATGAAAAAACTCCAGAAAATTCTTCCTTCAGACATTCAGGTTGCTTTCGATCATCCAAACCTAAAGGTATTTACGGAGAATGAAAAAATGCTAGCCTTTCTGAAAGAAATAGACTGGGATAGGAAAAATTTGGTGATGATGACTTCAGGAAACTTTAATGGACTGGATTTGAAAGCTGATGTTCAGGGCTTAGAGGTTGGAGGTATTGACAGTCGAACTTAGGGACAGGAGGACAGGCAATATTGGATATTCAGTATTCTTCAAGATGTCATCGAGGTAGGATGTACAATATGCGCAGGTAGAGTGCGTCGCTTTTTGTTCCAGCGGAACAATATCATTCCAATGAAATGGTAATTTTTTTCGCACCTTCGGAGCTACAAAAATATTGTTCCGAACAAAACTGAACGCAGTAGATTCCCTCCAGGTTGTACACCCTATGTCATCAAGATCATAGGCCATTTCATCTAGCCCTAACTTTATTTTTATTGCAATAATGTAGCTAAAGTAGTTTTAATCCGTTCAGAAGAAGGACGTGGCGCATTAGCAGAAACAATTTTTCCTTGCTCGTCAATTAATAAAAACCTTGGAATGCCGGAAATCTTGTAGTCTCTCACGATCGAAGCCCGCCATTCACCTTCGGCAAATAGTTGGAGCCCTTTCATATTCTGATCCTTTACCATCCGTTCCCAGGCACCTTTATCTTTATCAATAGATATACTGGTAAACAATATTTTGTCATTGCCTTTATGATCCTCCTGAAGCTGCTCCAGAAAAGGCAATTCTTTTTTGCAAGGCCCGCACCAGGTTGCCCAAACATCCACATAAATGAGCTTCCCTTTATAATCTGCAATATCATGAAGTTGCCCGTCGATGTCCGTATAAGCAAAAGTAGGCGCTACATTACCGGTTTCAAGACCCCGCCAATTGGCGTAATCTGTTTGGATATTGTTTTTAAAAATCTGATTATTACAGGATTCATTAAATATTTCCAGGAGTGCAGGCGTGCCATTTGCACCTTCGTATTGTATATGAGTTTTTAAGGTGTTATAAAGTAAAAAATCCTTAATATCCGAATCTTTAAAACTTTGATTAATGACGTCGAATTTTGTTTTTGCAAGTCCATTATCCGTTGCTTTTAATTTTTCGTTATTTTCTAAAATCTTGCCGGCTTCGATATCTGTATAATAGGATATATAAGTGGTAAAATTGGGAGAAATCATATTGCCGGAATCATCAATAGTAAGGTCTCTTTGAAAATCAAAATAAACAGGACCTACATCGAAATTTTCTTTTTGAGCATAAAATGAATGGTACTTTGGATAAATCAGTCGGTCTACTGCCCAGTCATACTCAATTTCTGTTTCTATGAGAAAACTAAAAAAGGGATCAAGTTGGTTACTCTCCTTAAAGTTCTTAAATGCTGTTTTACTACTATTTCTGGATTCTTCAAGGGCTGCTATATATTCCTGCTCTTCTAATTTATAAATATTGACTTTCATTGATTTGGCAGTCCGATCTTTATTGAATTTTTCGGTTAGGAAAGTATTTTCTACTGCAAGGTCTCCCGTAAAATCCATGACCTGCGAAAACTGATCAGAAGAAGTAGATAAAGATAAATTAGCACCAGGTTTTAGGAATACCTGACTGGTTCTTCGCCCATAGCTGAGCGTATAAATTTTAGACTCATCCAGCATCAGGTTTACCGTAAATTGACCATTTTGAATGACGGCACTTTGTTGCTCCCCCATATTTTCAATGATGATATTCGGATAATTAGCATTGGAAATCGATCCGTTTATCGTTGTTGATACTTTCTGGGCTAGCTTTTTTGGTTTGCTGTTTAGCGTCGTATTTTGACAGGCAAATAAGAAGAAGCTTGAAATTAATAAGAAATATTTCATAATATAGTGGATTTTAAAAAGCAAAACTAACCAAAATTAGGCCGATGCATTATTTTTATTCAGATTAAAAACATAACGAGCTGATATTATGTTTAAAACCTGAGGAAATTTTAATAATCCGGTAATTATTTTCTAATTTTGCAATCATTTTTAAACTAATGGAGTAGGCTGTAGATTATTATTTTCCTATTCACACTAAATACCATAATATAAATATGTCAAGAGAAATAGCACTTAGAGATGCACTTCGGGAAGCAATGACAGAAGAGATGCGTAGAGATGAAACTGTTTTCCTGATGGGAGAGGAGGTTGCTGAATATAACGGCGCCTACAAGGTAAGTAAAGGTATGCTCGATGAGTTTGGTGAGAGAAGAGTAATTGATACACCCATTTCAGAGCTAGGTTTTGCAGGCATCGGGGTAGGAGCAGCGATGAATGGTCTTCGACCAATTATTGAATTTATGACTTGGAATTTTGCGGTATTGGCTTTTGATCAAATCGTAAACAATGCAGCGAAAACCTTATCTCAATCTGGCGGTCAATTCAATTGCCCGATCGTATTCAGAGGTCCATCAGGAGCAGCCGGACAATTGGGACAGCAGCATTCTCAAACTTTTGAAAGCTGGTTGGCAAATGTCCCAGGTTTAAAAGTAATTTCCTGTATAGATCCTTATGATGCAAAAGGATTATTAAAATCTGCCATCCGCGATGACGATCCGGTTTGTATGATGGAAGCAGAAACGCTTTATGGGCTTAAAGGTATCGTACCGGAAGGAGAATACCTGGTACCTATCGGGCTGGCGGCTATTAGAAGACAAGGAACGGATGTAACAATAGTTTCCTATAACAAGCAAGTGTTGACTTGTCTGGAAGCAGCAGAAGCTTTGGAGGCAGAAGGCATCTCTGCCGAAGTGATTGACCTTCGTACTATCCGGCCTTTGGATTATGCAACCATCATTAAATCCGTGAAAAAGACTAACCGCCTGATTGTGGTAGATGAGTCCTGGCCTTTTGCAGGAATATCTTCCGAGGTGGCATTTAGTGTACAGAGACATGCTTTTGATTATTTGGATGCGCCGATTATCAGAATCAATGCTGCGGACACTTCATTACCCTATTCAGCTCCATTTGTAGAAGCTTTTATGCCAAATCCGGCACAAATTGTCAAAGCCGCAAAGGAAATTTCTTATATGAAATCCTAGTGACGAAGCACTAGAGCGTTTTAAAAAGCCTGTGAATAACAACTTCACAGGCTTTTTGTATTTTGTATTGATACTTCTAAACTTGGACAGGCTATTAGCTTTTAGCCTCACTTCTAACGCATTAAAGAGCGCTAATCACCCACAGTTCTTGGCTATTTGCTTCCCTCATACGCGTTTTAGGACACGATAAAGGGAAGCCAATAGCTAACCGGATTTTAATTCGCGTAATTCGCGAATATCCGTATCCCAATTATATTTTAATTCACTTCATCCAGGCAGAGCCTCTGGGGATTCACTGAAATAAATAACAAGAATATATATTACTCAGTTAAAATTTTCTTTATAATGCAATGTTAAATATATTGTAAAAAATAAGTAAAAAAATCTGAGTATTACAGATGAAATGCATTTTTTTACCTGATATTTGCACGATGAATTTTGAAAATGACCTTTTTTTAAGAACAGTCAGGGGAGAAGAGGTAGAACGCCCGCCAGTCTGGTTGATGAGACAAGCCGGCAGAATATTACCACAATACCGAGCGCTCCGGGGAAAACTTTCCGGCTTTAAGGAATTGGTAGAAACCCCGCACCTGGCTGCCGAAGTGACGATACAACCGGTTGACGAGCTTGGGGTGGATGCGGCCATTATTTTCTCTGATATTTTGGTGATTCCAGAGGCAATGGGCTTGTCTTACGAATTGATCGAAAAAGTAGGCCCCCGGTTCCCTCGGACAATCCAGTCCAAATCTGATATAGAAAAGCTAATATATGGCGATGATGCCGCTGCTGAATTAAGCTATGTCTACGAAGCACTTCAAATCACCAAAAAAGAACTCAACGGAAGGGTACCGCTTATAGGATTTTGTGGCGCTCCCTGGACTATCCTGTCTTATATGATCGAGGGCGGAGGGAGTAAGACTTTTTCAAAAGCAAGGAGATTTTTATACCAGGAACCAGTATTAGCACATCAGCTACTGGACAAAATCACTTCGACCAGTATTGCTTATTTGAAATTAAAAATACAAAACGGGGCTGACCTTATCCAGATATTTGACTCCTGGGCTGGTATTCTACCCCCTGATCAGTATCGTACTTTTTCCTTGCCGTATATTAAAAGAATGTGCGATGAGATAACGGAAGTGCCCAAAACGGTATTTGCAAAAGGTGCCTGGTTTTCCCTTGAAGCAATCGGACAGTTAAACTGTAATGTGATAGGCCTTGATTGGAATACTCAACCTGATTTTGCCAGATCTGTTCTTGGAAGCGAAAGGGTAGTACAAGGGAATCTGGATCCCTGCCTTTTATATAGCCACCCAAATGAGATAGAAACGAAAACCAAATCAATGATCCAGGCGTTTGGAAATAAGCACATTGTTAATCTGGGACACGGTGTTTATCCGGATACACCACTCGAAAATGTAAAAGTTTTCGTAAATACAGTGAAATCTTATTTATATGCGTCTGGTAAAGCGAAACTCCTTGACAACGAATGACTTATGAAATATAAAAGTTAAGTGTTTAAATAATTATTTTTATTTTGCAAAACATAAACTATTGATATTTAGCTACTTAGGTTTTATGGCTTACTTTCCAATCTAAAAAAAGATTTAGAATTATTAATTCTGATTA
>JBLHJZ010000316.1:0-6134 GCA_047619515.1 Saprospiraceae bacterium
ATGCCGGAGCCCTATCATTCTGCGCATGATGGCTATATTGGCAATTATCATAATACCGGAAAAAAGAAGATCATCGGTATCGGTAGAGAAGTACAAGGCAAGCGGAAAGACAATACCGTCTTTCCATTCTTTTTGAATGTAAGTGAAGTGCAATTAGAAGGACGGAAAATATTTACCGGTTTCATTCATGATATTTCAGCTTTAAAAGAGCAGGAGATGCAACTGGAAGAAAGTCGAAGCCGGCTAAAAGCTATTTTCGAAACGGCTGTTGATGGGATTGTTATTATTAATGATAAGGGAATTGTACAATCGATCAATCCTGCGGTGTCCAGATTATTTGGCTATGCTAAAGAAGAAGTTGTTGGTAATAATGTTAAAATGTTGATGCCCGAGCCCCGTCGTTCCGAACATGATCAATATATACGAAATTATCGCGAGACCGGGAAAGCAAAGATCATCGGTATCGGTAGGGAAGTCGAAGGAAAGCGAAAAGATGGAAGCCTTTTTTCTTTTAATCTTGGTATCAGTGAAGTTAAAATCAAAGATGAAGTCATCTATACCGGGATCATCAATGACCTGACTTTATACAAGAAAAAAGAAAGAGAAATCCAGGAATTGAATCAGTTGCTGGAACAGAAAGTGGTAAATCGTACCAATGAACTTTCAAAAACAGTCAATAAACTTTTGGCTACGAATAAAAAAATGGAGTTCGAAATCAATGAACGCAAGAAAGTAGAAACAGCGCTCCGACAGTCCGAATTAGAAATCCTTCATGCCCTCGACAAGGAAAAAGAGCTGGGGGAATTAAAATCCCGTTTCGTCTCCATGGCATCCCATGAATTCAGAACACCTTTGAGCACTATTCTTTCTTCGGTATCACTCATTGGCCGATACACCGAAACCGACCAGCAAGACAAAAGAGACAAACATATCGAACGGATCAAATCTGCGGTAAAAAATCTGACCGGTATTCTCAACGACTTTCTTTCCCTCAGTAAATTGGAAGAAGGGAAAATACAAAACAAGCCCGAAATATTTGATTTAAATGGTTTCTGCCGGGAAGTCATCGAGGAGCTTGAAGGTTTATTAAAAAAAGGGCAGGAAATTCATTTTCACAAACCAAAGGAAGATCGGCAAGTTCTGTTAGACAAACGTTTGTTAAAAAATATAGTATTTAATCTTATGTCAAATGCTATTAAATATTCGCCCGAGGACAAACCCATTTATTGTATGAGTGCTATTGATAATAATCAGCTTGAAATTAAAATAAAAGATGAAGGAATGGGAATCCCAGAAGAAGAGCAAGTTCATTTATTTAGCAGATTTTTTAGAGCTCACAACGTATCCAATATCCAGGGAACCGGCCTGGGGCTTAATATTGTTAAGAGTTATGTCAAATTATTGAATGGAAGTATTACTTTTGAAAGTACAGAAGGCGTAGGGACGACCTTTTCTGTCTATTTACCTTTAACACCGCTCTCTTAAAAACGGTCAAATAATGAATTCTATGAAAAAAATATTAGTGATTGAAGACAATACCGAAGTCCGGGAAAACCTGGCAGAAATTTTAGAATTATCTGATTATGAGGTTGTTACCGCTGAAAATGGCAAGATCGGTGTGGAAAAAGCCTTGTCCGAAAAGCCGGATTTGATACTTTGTGATGTGATGATGCCGGAGCTTGATGGTTTTGGGGTACTTCATATTCTCGAAAAGAGGGCAGCAACCGCAGATATTCCATTTATCTTTCTGACGGCAAAAGCCGAAAAAAATGACTTTAGAAAAGGAATGAACCTCGGCGCTGACGACTATATCACCAAACCCTTTGATGATGTAGAACTCCTCGACGCCATCGAAATGAGACTCCAAAAAAGCGAAAGAATCAAGAAGGCTTTTGATGGCACCTCTCAGGGACTCCGTACGTTTATCGATGAAGCCCGCGGACAAAAAGAGTTGGAAAGATTATCTGAGTCTCGGGAATTAAAAAAATACCAGAAAAAAGAATTTATCTACCAGGAAGGTGATAGTCCCAAGCGGTTGTACTTCATCGCTTCCGGTAAAGTTAAAACTTTCCGGACTAATGATTTGGGTAAAGAGTACATCACAAAAGTCTATGTCGGAGGAGATTTCGTTGGCTATAATGCCCTGCTTTCCGATGCGCCATACTTTGAATCCGCAATGGCTATTGAAGATGTAGAAATCAGTTTCATCCCCAAAAGTGACTTTTTTGCACTATTGCATAACAACCGCGATTTCTCCGCCCGCTTTATAAAAATGCTTGCAAATAATGTGGATGAAAAAGAAGAACAATTATTGAGCCTCGCCTATAATTCAATTCGTAAAAGGGTTGCAGAAGTACTTGTCAATCTATATGATCGTTATCAGGCAGATGGACAAACTACCATTTCTGTGCTCCGCGACGACCTGGCTTCTATGGTAGGTACTGCCAAGGAGTCAGTTATCCGGACGATCACCGATTTTAAAAAAGAAGGATTTATCAATGTCAACGGAGGAACGATTACGATCCTCGATAAACAAGGATTAGAGAATTTGCCTAATTAAAATTCTAACTATCATGGAGGAACCAAAAAACATGGACGTTCTATTTAGCATTGAAAATGCTATAGTTGTTGTTTATAAGGATAATCCACAGATGAAAGACATCGATACCATAAAAGCATTGGAGGCTTTGATCAATTATTACAGGGCTAAAATTACCGGGAAAGAACTGCAAACACCGGTTTTGGGAGAATATGCGCCTCTGGTTTATAATGGCGTATTATCCGCTTTAGTGTTATATTTAATGATCTTGGGAGAAGCATCTATAGCCCCCAAACCTAAAAGATTCAGCAGCGCATTTAAAGAACTTACCCAGGATGAAATCATTCTCGCCGCCCTCAGAAAGATTGAAAAATCTTCAAAACGCTGGAATCAAAGAAATGGGGAACAAGGTTACTTGAATTTTATATCTGTTCATCTTCCCGGATAATGAAAAATAGTTACGGTAATACTTGGTGGGGTAAACAATGGCTCAATGCCCTGGGCAATATCGACTATTCCAATCGCTTGCCCCGCGGGCGTACTTATGCGAATAAAGGACTTGCTAAAGACATCCTGATTAAGGGCAATAAGATCACTGCATCGGTGCAGGGTTCCCGGCCTCGTCCTTATAAAGTGAATTTTACTATTCCAAAATTTACGGCCAATGAGAAAGCAGGGATCATCGAAATCGTTACCTCGAATCCTTTACATCTTTCCCGGTTGCTCAACCGCGAGCTGCCCACCGAGTTAAAAAAAATCTGTGACCAAAAAGGAATTCCTCTTTTTCCGAATTCCTGGAAAGATATCGAAGGAGCCTGCTCTTGCCCTGATTGGGCGGTGCCTTGCAAACATATGGCTTCGGTTTTATACCTCATCGCCAATGAGATTGACAAAAATCCTTTTTTGATATTTCAACTCCATGACTTTGATTTGTTTCAAGGGCTGGAAGGGATTGGCTATACCGCTCAGGGACAAAGGGAAGTGGCTGTTTTAGCTGCGGAAAAATTGCAACAACCTTATCTCAGCAACCGAATCACCAATGATTGGGATGAGGAGGTTTACCAACAGTTGGACTTTTCGATGATCCCGGATTGTAGAGAAAATCTGCTCACTATCCTTTCGGAGAAACCGGTGTTTTTTCCGATCGGTGATTTTAAAGCTATGCTCAAGTTAGCTTATTCCGCCGTTTCAAAAAACCTGACTAAAACGATAGCGGCTGAAATACAAGGAACGGATACTGCTGTCATGGATCAGGTCGAAGAAGTCGATATCCTACTGGATGAGGAAAGGGGTTTTTTGAATGCGACGTTTAGAAATAGTAGAGGCAAGACGATTCTATCCTTTGACAAACAACCCGAGTTGATCGAATGGCTCGGGCAAATTCCGCTTAGCAGTTTTCCAAATTTCTCCGGATCGCTCAAAGGTTTATCCTTAGCTTTTCAATTCGCCCGGAAGCTGACTCAACAATCTGCCTGTATTCCGCAACTCCTTCGCATGGGTTTGAAGCATTATAAAATCCGATGGCTTCCTGCTTTGCTGAATCCGGTTGTCCGAAGTATGTCCGATGGGGTGAAGGCTATTCTTCCGACAGATATTTTATTTTATAAAAAGGGGAAGGACATAGAGGAGCCAATTGAGGAGGATAAAATGCCGGCTTTGATTTCCTTTTTTTTAGACTATTTGATCCATCAGCATCATCAACTCAATTACCGATTTAGGGAGCATGAGATTGGACATTTGTTTTTTAATGGTGCTATTTTAAACTTCCAGACTTACGAGACCAAAGAGTACCCGACGACGATTCAGCTTTGGCTTAATAAATTTTTTATTGTTGAAAAAGATTTTGTCCCGGTTATTAAAATAGACGAGGACGAAGCGTTCGGATTCCGGGTAAATATTTCTATCCAGAAAAAAACCAAAACCCCGACGGCTCCTATTAAACTCAGCGCCATCTTACAACAGAAAAAATACCTTGACTTACGGATGGAAGTCCTCCGGGATTTGGCAATGCTCTCTGATTATTTCCCACAGATCAATCACTTGGTAGCATCAGGTGGCAAAGAAGATTTACATTTTGACTCAGAGGAGTTTGTAGAAGTGCTTTTTAAAATATTACCAACCATCCGTTTATTTGGTATCAAGGTATTATTGCCCAAAGCACTGAGAAAATTACTCCGCCCTCAATTGTCATTATTGCTGGAAGCTGATGCTGATAGCGGGGTCATTCGAAAAAAATCCATTATCAATCTCGACAATATGCTCAGTTTCAACTGGCAAATTGCGTTAGGAGATCAGGTGATTTCTGAAGAGGAATTTTTAAAAATGATCAAGCAATTTTCCGGGATTATAAAGATTAACGACCGGTATGTTTTCTTTGATGAAAACGAAATCATGGCACTGATCGAACAATTGAAAAACCCGCCAAATCTGGATCCGAATCAACTGCTACATATCGCATTAACGGAAGATTATAAGGGCGCCAAAGTATCGTTGGATAAAAAAACGCAGCAATTAATTCAGCGATTATTAGCTGGCGAAGACGTCGCTATTCCCCAAGGACTAAAAGCTACTTTGCGACCTTATCAAAGGACAGGTTATGAATGGTTGTACAAAAATTCGAGGATCGGATTCGGGAGCCTTATTGCAGATGACATGGGGCTTGGCAAAACCCTTCAGGTGATTACTACTTTGCTCAAACTAAAAGAAGACGGAGAACTCGGTATACAGAAAGCACTTATTATTGTTCCCACGACCCTGCTCACCAATTGGGTAAAAGAGATTAATAAATTCGCACCTACCTTGAAAACTTTTGTTTATCACGGCAGCAATCGAACGCTCCAACCGCTCAAGGAAGCAGATATCCTCCTCACTACTTACGGTGTTGCCCGCAGTGAAGTGGAGACTTTCCAAAAAAATAAATGGCTGCTATTAGCTATCGACGAAGCACAGAATATCAAGAATCCAACGACCGCCCAGACCAAAGCTATCAAGAAAATAAAAGCGCCTATCAAGATCGCTATGAGTGGAACTCCTGTCGAAAATAGGTTGAGTGAATATTGGAGTATTTTTGATTTTACTAACAGGGGTTACCTGAGCTCGCTGGCGAAATTCAAAGAAAATTTTGCCCGCCCGATTGAAGCGGATCGGGATCAGGTCAAGCTCAATAAGTTTAGAAAGATAACGGAACCTTTTATCCTCCGCCGGTTAAAATCTGATAAATCCATCATCAAAGATTTACCGGATAAAATTGAAAAAGATCAGTTTTGCCAGCTCACGTCCGAGCAAACTGCCATCTATCAAAAGGTCATAGATTCCACCATGAAAACGATTGATAAAGCGGAAGGGATCGCCCGTAAAGGACTGATACTAAAACTCCTTACCGCACTCAAGCAGATTTGTAATCATCCTAAGCAATTTCTCAAAAAAGGAAATCCTGATCCCGGCCTTTCAGGAAAATGCATTTTACTATTTGACCTGATCGGGCAGATTCAGCAAAGCGGAGAAAAGACCCTCATCTTTACTCAATACCAGGAAATGGGCAAACTGCTGGTGGAGATGCTCGAACATGAATTTAAATTGGAAATCCCATTCCTCC
>JBLHJZ010000317.1:0-6122 GCA_047619515.1 Saprospiraceae bacterium
ATTCGGGATCTGTAATTTCAAAATACCGGACATTCATATGGATAATCGGAACGTGAGGATTAAAAGGGTGCATCACGATAGAGACACCTGTTGCAAAAAAGTCACTTCCTGGTTCTAATTTCAGACTTTGGGCAATTTTTTCCGGCAAGGCTCCCGCTACCGCAGAAAAATTTACGCCGCCTTTTTCTATCACTTCGCCTTGAATAACTCTCGTTCTACCGCCGCCGCCGCCCGGACGTGACCAGAGATCTTCTTTGAAACGACCTCTTCCATCAGCAGATTCCATTGCCCTACAAATCTGATCCTGGAGTGTTTTAAAATAACTTTGTATATCTTTTCTTGTTGGATTCATAGCTACAATTTTCCCTTAGCGGCTTCCACCACTTTTTTAGTATTTCCCACAAATATTTCTTCCTCAATCAAAATCACGGGTCTTTTTAAAAAAGTGTACTCTTCCAATATCAGTTTTTTGTAATCTTCCTCTGTCAGCGTTTGCTCGTGAAGGCCCATGCTTCGAAATTTCATAGCACGGCGACTAAACAGCGATTCGTACGATCCTGTTTTTTTGGCCATTGCTTCCAATTGTTTTTGGGTGATCTTTTCCTCTTTTATATTCTGGAGTTCAAACCCTTCGCCATTATTAAGCTCTTTGATGATTCTTGCACAAGTGCTACAAGATGCCAGATGATATATTTTTCTCATAAAAATTATTTAGGATGTAATTGATTTAGAAGAGATACTGTCTTGTGGAATCGCTCCGAAGCGACCTCACAAGACCGTAGGTCGATCACTACATCATATGCGAAGCGATCACCTTGTATAGGTTAAGCTTTTCTTGCGATTGCCATGTCCTAGCATGCTCTTTGTTCTTTGCTCTGCAAATTAAATCATATTTTTACAAAAATAGCGCACTTAGAGCATGTTGGAGATTTATCCTTCGGGCTGCAAATGTTCATTTTCGGAACCTCGCTTCACTATTTTTGAGCCACATAGCCAGCTATGCGGCTCAAAAATAGCTTCTCGAGAACCCAAAACTGAACATTTTCGCTGCCAAAAACAAATCCCCAACATGCTCTTACCAAAATTTTAAAAAACAATGACACGAATTCCAGAATCCGAACTAATACTCAATACAGATAATAGTATTTATCATCTGCATCTCCAGCCCGATCAACTGGCTGAAACTATTATTACTGTTGGTGACCCTGATCGGGTAGCGCAGGTTTCCCAACATTTTGACAGGATTGATACCAGAGTACAAAATCGGGAATTTATCACGCACACCGGAGAACTAGGCGGTAAAAGAATATCTGTCATTTCAACTGGTATCGGTACCGATAATATCGATATTGTACTCAATGAACTGGACGCTTTGGTGAATATTGATTTTGATACCCGAATGATAAAAGAGCAGTTGACGAGTTTAAAAATCATCAGAATTGGTACTTCGGGCTGTTTACAAAAAGACATCCCGATGGATAGTATTCTTCTTTCGGAATATGCCATTGGGCTGGACGGACTAATGCATTTCTATAATTTTTATAATAATGCAGATGAGACCATGTTTCAGCATGTTTTTCTGAGATTTGTAGATCAGAAAACGGGCTTCCCGATCCGACCTTATTTTGCACAGGGCAATAAGGCGCTTATAAAGAAAATTGGTTACGATATGCTCAAGGGCGTTACGGTGACCTGTCCGGGATTTTATGCTCCCCAAGGTCGTCGGCTCAGGGCAGAGGTACAGATGGAAGGTATTTTGGAGGTATTAGCTGATTTCAATCATAATGGTTTGAGAATCACCAATTTTGAGATGGAAACTGCAGCGATCTATGGCTTGGCGAATATGCTGGGCCACCAAGCTGTTTCCTGTAATGCTTTACTCGCCAATCGGGCCAATGGCACCTTTAGTAAGCAGGCAAAGCAGACGGTGGATAAGTTGATTGAGTTGGTATTGGGGAGAGTTTGATCAGGGGTGAGAAGTGAGGAGTGAGAGGTAAGGTCGTCGAGGCCTTACCTCTCATTCCTCACCTCTCACCTCTGTATCTCTGTATCTCTGTTATATGTTTGCTAGATCTGCTTTTTTATGATCAGCCAGAAATGTAGCTAATCCGATATCTGTCAAAGGATGATAAAGCAAACCGAGAATCGAAGATAAAGGACAAGTCACCACGTCAGCACCAGACTGTGCAGCTTCTACAATATGTTTGGCATTACGGATAGAAGCAGCAAGGATTTCAGTCTCATAGCCCTGAATAGCATAAATATCCGCAATCTGTCTGATCAACTCCATCCCGTCCCAGCTGGTATCATCTAACCTTCCGATAAAAGGACTGAGATAAGTCGCTCCTGCTTTGGCGGCAAGAATAGCCTGACCTGCGCTAAAAATCAAAGTGCAGTTAGTACGGATACTGTGATCAGCAAACCACCGCAAGGCTTTAACACCATCTTTAATCATCGGTACTTTTACGACGATATTAGGTGCAAGTGCAGCCAAAATTTGGCCTTCTTGAATGATTCCTTCAAAATCTGTTGAAATAACTTCTGCACTAACATCACCGTCAACGATTTCGCAAATTGCCCGGTAATGATTCATAATATTCTCTTTACCGGCAATGCCTTCTTTGGCCATCAATGACGGATTAGTCGTCACGCCATCCAGTATCCCTAGATCACTGGCTTCCTTAATTTGACTCAGACTTGCTGTATCAATGAAAAACTTCATGGAGGAAAATTTTTATGGTTATTGAATTGAGTGCAAATGTACGGATTGGAATGAAGAATTTGGAATAATTTCTATTAGAAGAGGTAAAAAGAAAGAAGGAAGAACGTAGTTGCCCTGCTGAGCGAAAGAAGTGAATCAAAGAAGAGTAGCGTCTTGTCCTTTCGAGTTGAGAAAAAAAAAGAGGTGAGAAATCATAACATGCCGCTCAACTACTTACCCTTGCTGCGTTTCCACCCTGGGGGAGTTCAGCAGGAGCTAGCCATATGACCCTCACCAGCTGCAAAAGTAATTTGATTTTGGGAAAAAGCAAGGGATTGGCGGTATAAAAATGATTTATTTTTAAAAAGTGCTTAGAACAAGCTGTTAGCTACAACTATCCTTCTTCTGCATCCTGGATAAAATCTTTATCCAGAATCAACATGACAGAAATTAAAACCAGGAAGGAAATGATAGCCATTCCTATAAAATAGTTGAATAGAAGTACTTTGAAAAGAAATAAAAAGAAAGATATTCCGATTAGGGCAGAAATAAAGTAGGCGGAGATGGCTAAAAATGCTTTTTTCATGGTTTTAGAAATTTAAACTTTAGGTAATTGTTATAGATTCAAAACGAAAAAAAAACTGCAAAAAATATACCATAAAGTATTAAAATAACCAGATCTGGAGTAAGTCTGCTTTTTAAAAATCTTGACAAATACTATCGATTGTCAATCAGAGCCTTAAACATGAGTAATATTACTATTATTATAATAATATATGTACTACCTGTTTTCAATGTTTGCCTAGTATAGTGTAATGTGTACTTATCGCTATTCGTCCTACCCCTTTTGATAATTCATTCCAGTAATTTTTCGGCTAAGAAATACTAAGAGCATGTTTGGAGTTTGGGCTTCGAGCCGAAAACTAGCAGTTTTTTGTTTAGACAAGGTCTAAAAACCGGAGTTATGCCATAGTATAATGAGGATTTTTGGAGCGAAGTATAAACGAAAAAATGACGTTTGCAGGCCGAATGCCAAACTCCAAGCATGCTCTAAGTACAGCGTGTAAAAAGTTTCGTTAGGTTTAGTTCTGTAGGCTTTTTAACTACCGGAGGTATGTTAGCCTGTATCACCCCCGCAAACAGACTAAAGTCTGTGATACTCTTTTTACCCGCTGTACTAAGACTGGTAGGACGAATTACTTAGCCCTTAGGAATAATTTCCGTTTGTTCTCCAAAATATTGGACAAAACGCTGCATATCGCCAGCTAATTCCTTGTTCTGCGTAGCTTTAAAATAGGTGTCTGCCATCGCTCTGAGTGTCTGAAAAAAGAAACGATCCATCTCATTGACCTGCATTTCAGTTGTCCAAAGATCTACCTTCATGGTATCTTTGGTTTCTTTATCAAAAATGGATAATAAAAATGCTTTGCACTCTTGGGTTCCGCCCTCATTGGGGTTGTCGGATGCCTCCCACTCTATTTTTATCGGAACTTTATTTTCATCCAGTCCGACATTGATTTTTATTTTTGAATGGTGTTTTACTTTCATGTGATTATTTATGGATTTTTTTGTGTTTTGTTTTTGCAATTCGGTATTCGGGCTGTTCAGAAAATTATTCACAAAAGAAAAATACGGCTCCCCGATCCTAAAATTCTATTTTCCTTGCGAAAAATTTGAATTTCATGCTCAATGATCCTACGGTAACACATTAATAAGTCGTGTCTTTCGGGAAATCATCTCTTCGCGAGTCAATTTTATCGTTTTCTATTCTTGACAGTTTTTGCAATACATGAGATGGATAAACATGTACTCCCTTTTCTACTTGTTGAGCAGCGCTAACCATTGCCTTTGCCACCACATCCGCTTCTACGGGTTGATATTTTTGCAATAGCCCACCTGTCACCTTATCCAAAAGCCCGCCTATTCGTTGGGCGATGGATTCCCCCCATCTGTTTTCATTCCGATCTCCTAATAATAAAGAAGGTTGAAAAATATATACGGCCCAATAGGGCATTAACTTTACTTCAGCTTCCAATTCGCCTTTGACCTGATTATAAAAAAAGAGGGAATCTTTATCTGCCCCGACTGATGAAACCAATAAAAACTGGTTTACTTTATTCTTGGCTCCTATTTCCGCAATCTGATGGGTATAAGTGTAATCTACTCTTTTGAATGCCTCTTTGCTTCCTGCTTTTTTCATGGTAGTTCCCAGGCAGCAAAACAGATCATCTCCGGCAATTAAATTTTCATAGGTTTCCAGCTTATCAAAATCAATCACCTGCTGTACTAGTTTGTCATGCTCAATCTTTAATTTCCTTCTTACAAAAACCAATACTTTGTCATAGGTCGATGAGGCTAAGAGGAAATCAAGGCAATGTCTTCCTACGAGTCCACTTGCTCCGAACAAGATTGCTGTCTTATGATTTTTTGTGATTTGGATACTCATAAATTTATGTTTGGCCACTGAATGTATTGAAAATTAAACCTATGGTCAAATTTATAAAAAGCGGTCAAAAGGTCAAAGGTCAAAACAAAAAAAAGATTGCCAAACTATGCTGACCAGTTTGAAAAAAGCCTTTATATATGTTGGGATCGGGCAAAAGTAGGTAATATTTTGGAAATAATATAAATTCAATGGGGGAAAGGATATGACGATTGCAAGATTGAATATGATAAAGTTCAAGTTCAAGTATCAAGCTCAAGTTCAAATTTGACTTCGAGTAGCTTTAATTTTCCTGGTTTTGAATTGGATAGTTGGGCTTGGGCTTGGACTTAAAGTAGTAGTAAAATAAGCTTGCGATTGTCATGGGGGAAAAGCCTACGCTACTCCCCTACTATTCCACAACCAACGTATAATAATGCGCCGAATACCCACCCCAGATACCGATCCCGCCATTGATATTTGATTCTACGCGGGTATAAGATGAAAATGGACCCTGATTAATCGCATTAAATTCGAGGGTATTCCAAAAATTGAAATTGGGCTCGTCGATGGTGGTCCATTTGATGGAAACCGTGTCGCCTTCGGTATATAGACCATAAGTAGCCTGATCAACTTCACTGTTTCGGGGTTCTGATTTGGGCAGCGGGAATTCGAATTGCTTCCCGTCAAAGAGTGCATCATCGGTGACTGAATTAAGTCCGGAGGTAAAACCACTTCCGTTGATAGCCGTTAAATACCGGTAAAAATTTCCTTCTCCTAGCGGATCGCTAAGTGTCACCCGTAATTCTCTGAGATTTTCGGCCACCTCCCCTTCCGGGGTTATAAATTGTAAAGAATCCAGCGGTATGCTGTTTTGCAGTGTCGTGGAAGCGGTCAGTACTTTGTCTTCTACCGCGATATGGAGGTCATAAGTCTTGCCTATCTCTCCTGTCATTTCGAAATTCGTATCAATATATATACATAAGTTTCCGGGAATAG
>JBLHJZ010000318.1:0-6105 GCA_047619515.1 Saprospiraceae bacterium
AGAGCGGGTGATTTTGATGCTTTTGGAAGAATCGCTGAAAATGAAGCGCTTACTTTGCATGCTTTGATGATGATGTCCAATCCTTCTTATATATTAATGCATCCCAATTCGCTGGCGATGATTGAAAAGGTTCGGCAATTTCGTCAAGACACGAGTACGCCTCTTTATTTTAGCCTGGATGCCGGGCCTAATTTGCATTTGCTCTATCCGGATGAAGTCACTCTTCCTGTAAAAGAATTTATCAATAGCGAATTATTGCCGCTTTGTGAAAATGGAGAGATGATCGCTGATAAGGCCGGGGAGGGTCCGCTGGAAGTCTAATGGCAGGGAATTAACTAAGTGATAAGATTATTTGTTTTGTTTTGAGTGTACCTTTGAATTTTTTTGGACACAGCGTACACAAATCTGCCTGTCGGAAAGGCAGGGAATCACCAAAATCACCAAGAAAAATCTATCGCAATGCATTATTTTCATTTTTTCATTTCTTTCCTTCTTTTTATTAACACCGCTTGTGCCCAGGCACCTGCCGATCGACCGCATCTTGCTAATAAAGCATTTGATGAAAAGGTTACTGGCTTAATTGATTTTTCGGTACCTGTCATCAGTGTACAGGAATTATATAAAAGTAAGTCAGATTATATTATCCTTGATACCCGGGAGAAAGAAGAGTACGATATCAGCCATATCCAGGACGCGAAATATATTGGCTATAAAGATTTTGATAAAAAGAAAATGACTGCGATTCCAAAAGATTCAAAAATCGTCCTTTATTGTTCCGTCGGTTATAGGAGTGAGAAGATTGGTAAGAAACTTCAGAAATTAGGCTATACCAATGTTTATAATTTATTCGGAAGCATCTTCGAATGGGTCAATCAGGGATATATGGTCGTAGATAATTTAAACCACCCAGTTTTTAAAGTGCATACTTATGATAAAAAATGGAGCCAGTGGGTGGATGAAGATAAGGCGGTGAAGGTTTATTGAAGGAGAACGATGTCATCTTGAGAGAACGCAGTAAATCGAAAGAGAGTCGATAATTGTCCTTTCGAGCCATGTCCTAAGTTTATCGAAGGAGAACTCGCGAGTCGAGAAAAGATTAGAAATTACCACGGAATGCGATGCTAAAATTCCTGCCCGGAGCACTTACCCCGGAGCTAAAATACCGATAGTGGATATCAGCAATGTTTTCAAGTCCGATATTGATACTAAAGCTTTTATTGAATTGATAACTTGCGTAAAGATTATAGGTCATCCATGCTGGTAAGCCCTGGTAGATAGATTCCTCTGGCGCAGGATTCTTATTAATCAATCCGTACTCAATATTGTCTGACATTCCTTCTCTGTCGATGAAATACATCCTGTCCTCGTAATCAATATTATTGACTGCATATTCATCTACAGACTTTGCGCCATTAAATCTAATAAGACCCTCGATTCTCAGTTTTTCTGTTTGAAAAATCAAACTTGCTCTTCCGTACATAGGAGGAATATGATCCATAGGAACGAGCGTATCAATAAGGCCGTTTAGTTCAGGTTCTTTATATATACGGCGACCTTTGGTGAAATTTATACTTGATTGGAAAATCAACCTATCATTCCAATTGAATTCTAAGTTACCGGAAGCTCCATAGACATAAGCTTCACCTGCATTAAAATTTTGCTGGACTTCATACTCAGATTTATCAAAGGTAATACTCGTGGCTCCATTTGGCAATTGCCCTTTCTCTCTCACTATGGCATCCGTCAATTCTGTATAAAAACCGGTACCGCTCAGCAGTAAGTACGTACCCACTTTTTCTTTGTTTAAGGCACCAAATTGTTTGCCCAACGTGGCTTCATAGTTAAGAGAAAATTCAGGAGTCAAATCAGTATTAGGAACTGTTGCTTTACCATTCTTAGGACGAACCTTGGCAAGATCATCCAAATTAGGCGCCCGGAATGCAGTGGAAGTCACCGCTTTGAATTGCCAGTTGTTTTTCGACCGGTAAGTTAGTCCAATACCCCCGTTTAGCGCTTTGTTTGTAAGGCTTACACCATCATAGTAAGTATCCGGCCAGTCGATAAGATCAGCGTCGGATGCCAAATAATCGAAGGAAACTTCATTATTTGTATACCGTCCTCCAAAGTTAAAATTCAGGGTTTTGTTTTTACTTTGCCAGTTGTACGTGGTATAGCCGGCATAGGTCAGCATAGTACCGCCGCCGCTTGGATATCTGGTAAGTTCATCATAAATTACTTCCCCGGTATTTATATTTATCCTCCCGGCTTTAGAATATACCTGGTTGTAGTTTCCTTCAAATCCATAAGAAAAAGTATGCTGGTGTTTTTTATCCAAAAACTTATCGAAGTCACCGGTAAAACCATAAACATAAACATCTTCAAGATTAAATGTTCTGTGACGTTTAAGGTATTTTCGTTGTAGCCGGTCTTCATCGATCCTTTGAAAAGAGGCAATGAAGGTTGCTTTATCAAAAAGGGCAGTAGGTTTTTGGAATTTTGCTTTTAAAGAAGCGAACAATCTTTGTTGGGGCCCGTAATACCACTCCGCCCATTTCAAATCATCCGCAGCACTGACTGTATCCAGTAAAACATCATATCGAGGCACATTACTTGAGGTAGAATACTGGAGATTCAAGACCATATAAAAGTCCTTATTGGGTTGAAATTTTACTTTTTGCAAGAGATCAATCTGGCTATAAGCTGTTCCCCTTTGAATATCCGGATCCCCTTCTCTGACTTCATCAATGTTTTCATTTCGATAAACAAAAAACTTTCGTTTGCCGAAATCTTCATATCCTTTCGGGCGCTTACTGCCTGCGGTAAGATCACCAAAGTCAGAATAGGTTACACTAGTCAGCGATCCCCAGGTATCTGTTCCGTAATCCAAATCCAAGTGGATCGTTTTTTCTTTATTGGCGGTAGAAAAACGGGTATAAGCATTCGATGCAAATTGATAATATTTTCCGTCTGGAGCTAGGTGTAACTTAGGATCTCTGGTTTTATAATGCACCACGCCACCCAAAGCATCACTACCATACATCAGCGCTCCCGGGCCATAAATCACTTCCGCTTGTTCTAATATGGAATTATCAATAGTGACACTATTTTGCAAATGTCCGTTCCTATAAATCGCATTATTCATCCGAACACCATCGATAACAAGTAAGACCCGATTACCTTCAAAACCTCTGAGGATAGGGCTTCCGCCGCCCATTTGGGATTTTTGGACATATACCCCCGCGTTCAATAGGATGTCTGCTGAGTTTTGGGCATTCGAGGACGCAATTTCCTTTGAGCCTACCCTTTGAATTTCGTATGCAATTTCTTCAGTGGCCTGGTCTTTTCTACCGGTGACGAGCACTGGAAGAATTATTGCAACTCCAGGGTACAATTTGATGACGCCTTTATATTTTTCTCTGATTTCAAAAAAATAAAAAGATTGTGTAGCGTATCCGAGATAAGAAATTCGGAATTGATCACGATGCGCTGGGTTCTTTAAGGCGGTTTTGCCGTCAATATCCGTGACCGTTCCTTCATCGCCTTTGGGATTTTGGGTGATATTGATGACCGTAGCGCCAATTAGAGGCTCATTATTTTCGCCATCTAAGATTTGTATTGGATAGTCATTTACGTTATCAGTAGGAAAAAAAGGAGAAGTGGCTGTACAAAAAACAGGGCTAAATATTGTTATTTGAGAAAGCAACAATAGTACAGGGAAAATATACTTTTTCAATAAGTTTTTTATCTCAGTTGATTCAGTGCTCACGTTAAAGTTCTTGTGGGAGTTTTACAGCAAATGTAGTTCCGTCATTTATTACTGATTTTCGCACAAAAATCTTGCCAGAGTGATAGTTTTCAATAATGCGTTTTGCCAGTGAAAGACCTAAGCCCCAACCTCTTTGTTTTGTAGTAAATCCGGGCTGAAATACCGTTTTGAATTTTGAAGATTGAATTCCTTTTCCGGTATCACTGATGTCGATGATTATCTTCCCTTTTTCTGCATAAACCGCCGCTGAAATTTTCCCTTTTCCATCCATCGAATCCAATGCATTTCGAAGTAAATTTTCAATCACCCAGTCAAATAAATGAGAGTTGATGTTCACATAGAGGGGAGAATGGTCTGTTCCCGGAAAATCAAATTCTACTTTCCTCGGCGCTCTTCTTTGCATATAAACCCTGCAAGCTTCCAATTCTTCATAGATGTTCACTTTTTTTAACTTAGGCTCTGAACCTATTTTAGAAAAGCGATCTGCTACCAGATCCAGGCGCATTACGTCATTATCTAATTCCGTTGCTACCTCCAGTATTTCCTCGTCTTCCGGACGAATGGCTTTCAGGTGTTCAATCCATCCCAAAATAGCAGAGATAGGCGTCCCTAATTGATGTGCGGTTTCTTTGGCCATTCCTGCCCATACCCGATTTTGCTCGGCTCTTCGGGAGGTACTGAAACCCAGATATCCGAAACCGATAAAAGCTGCTATTAGTACAAACTGTACCAATGGCAGGTATTGCAAAAGTGTGAGAATTCGAGACTCTTTATAATACAAATATCCGCCATAGGTATCAATGGGCTCTTCCCCGGCTGCTATTAGTTTATTCACTTCTTTTCTTAAAAAAACAGTATCCTGGTCTTGTGTTTCCCCAAAGTTGATCCCCCCATTGATCGTACCGGTCTCACTCATCCAAATAACCGGAATGGTAGTATTAGAATGAATAATATCAAAATGGATGGAGAAATCACAATTTGCTTCATCTTCATCATCCTTCTCATTAACGGCTATTTGTGCCGTTGCATAATGCTTAACTTTTATTTTCTCTTCAGCTGTCAAATTATCTGCTAGGTATTTTGTATATGTCATTGAAATGAGCACTATGACAATACCCAAAAGAGCGAGGTATAACTTCCATCTTGATTTTCTTGCGTAAATATCCATTGATGTGTGTTTGCTAAGAATCTGCTTAAATGTGGTTCTTACTTTTAACGTTTTCTATCGGCTTCTGTTGCCTGTTTGATTGAGGTAAGTGGTCGCTCTAAGTTGAGCATTTTTTCTGACATTGACGTAATATAGGTTATAATCTGCGATGTGGTAATTTTTAAATCGAATTAAAAAACTTCCAGGAAACTTTGGCTTAGTAATCCAAAGTACGCCATCTTCAATCTTTGCGTCTGTGATCCCAGGATAAAAACTTTTTTCAAATTTTCTCAATACGGAACCCTCGTTTAATTGCTTAGACGCATAGCTCGAATCCGTTTTCCAGTTGAGCGGATTAGTCACCGCAATATTATTTTCTCCTTGATGGCTTTTAGGGAAGTGACCTTTCTTCCAGGTTCGCCAGGTACAAAAACACCCTGTGTCCTCGGGGGTTTCGCATACTTTTATGTTATCAAAATAATCGTTTGATATAGGCATACCTACCAGATAAGCAGCGACTAATTGATCCTGTAGCGGTTTGCCATCAAAAAAATCTTTTAATAAGGAAGCAGCATGTGTCGTCCCCTGGCTATGCGCTGCAAGGATGATCGGTCTTCCATTATTATAATGCTTTAAATAGTATTCAAAAGCAGCTTTAACATCCAGATAGGCTAGTTGAAAAGCTCTTTTCGCATTTACCGTATCTTTAGTAAAGTAATTTTCAAAATGAGCCTGCCGATATCGGGGAGCATACACCCGCCCAGCTCCATTAAAAATACTCGCCTGATTTTTTATACTGCTCTCGTCTGTTTTTTTGTTCAATCCAAGATCATCTATTGGTGCATTCCATTGGTTTTCGCCTTTTTTTCCGAGGTAGGTAGTTGGGTGTAAAAAGAATACATCTACCTCCGAAGATTGCTGGAGGTCAGCGAAATCCGGGTTCGGTGTCTGGTCGGCGCTGTCTTTCTTGTCCGGTAATGCTGCCCAGGTATCGGGCTTGGAGTAGTCAGGTTTTGAAGAATGGCTATAATCAACAACACTTCCCTGAGGTTTTACGCGGGCACAGCCTATAAGACTGACGATAAGCAATGGGGAAATCAGGAATTTTGTAAAAGAGAAGGACTTCATTTAATTGATATTAATCGTTTTTTGGAAATAATTCTTTCCCCAAAAGCCGAGAATTTTCTGAAAA
>JBLHJZ010000319.1:0-6081 GCA_047619515.1 Saprospiraceae bacterium
TATCCTCCTTCATCTGCGCAATTAAGGTAGTCAGCGAAAGTGAACTAAAAATAAGCAGAAAGATATATTTCATGAATTGATTTTGCATAATAGGATTTTTTTGGTATTTGGTATTCGGATTTTTTTTAATTATTTAGGAACTAATACAGTATTAATTATACTACTGGACATTTTAAGTACACAGAGAGCGCGGAGAATACACAAAGATCACAAAGATTTGAAAATCAACAAAATAACCCTCTGGGTACTTTGTGTCTTCTTTGTGAACTCTGTGTCCAAAATAACTTTGTCTAGTAGTAGTTGTATGATTATTAATAATGGGGAACATCACAAATTTAAGCAATTTCTTACATTGAAGGGAGCGGACAGACTAACCTACCTGCATTAGTTTAAAAGTCTGAGTACTATTCATTAAAATTATCATAAGAGGTTTGTTTACATTGGTTTAACGATATATCTTAGCGCTTAGGTTCTAAATCTAAGCATATGAAAAAATCACTTTTTACCCTGGTGCTGTTTGTATTATTAGTACAAACGCTAACTGCTCAACACTCCATCGCCCGCTTGTGGAATGAAAAAGTTTTGGATGCCATCCGGGCTGATTTTGCCAGACCAACCATTCATGCCCGAAACCTATTTCATACTTCTGTGGCAATGTATGATGCCTGGGCGGTATATAATAACGAGGTGACGCCCTATTTATTAGGAAAAACAGTACATGGATTTACTTGCCCGCTACTAAAATTTCCGCCTCCGGGTGACATTAAAGCTGCTCAGGAGGAAGCCATCAGTTTTGCCGTTTACCGAATTTTAAAACATCGATTTAAAGATGCACCCCGGGCAAATTCTTTGTTTTATGAGATTGATGAGTTCATGGACTCCTTAGGCTATAATACCGAGAATATTTCTGTAGATTATGCTTGTTCCGGAATAGGGATGGGGAATTATATTGCCCAGGAAATTATCCGTTATGGGGAAAATGATGGTGCGAATGAAGCAGGAGCTTATGAAAATTTATTTTACGAACCCGTAAACCCGCCACTCGATATTGCCAAGCCAGGTAATCCTGATGTTTTAGATATAAATCGCTGGCAACCCTTGTATTTTACTCAATTTATAGATCAGGGAGGGACAGTAATCGGTCTTGGAACGGTAGATTTTCTAGGTCCGGAGTGGGGGCAGGTCTTACCCTTTTCTTTAGAAAATGAGAATCTGAATATCTATCAAAGAGATGGAAATGATTATTGGGTATATCATGATCCGGGACCACCACCTCATCTTGATCTTACTACTACCGGTGGCCTCTCCGAAGAATATAAATGGGGAAACTCCCTGGTTTCGATCTGGTCTTCTCATCTCGATCCAAGTGACGGTGTAATGTGGGACATTTCTCCTGCTTCGTCAGGTAACATACCGGTTTCAGAATATCCGACTGATATTTTAGGTTTGAGAGATTTTTATGATACTTTCGAAGGAGGAGATCCGGGAACGGGTTATAGTGTCAATCCAAAAACAGGATTACCTTTTGAGCCACAGATCGTTCCCCGTGGTGATTATGCCAGAGTGCTGGCAGAGTTTTGGGCAGATGGACCGGAGTCGGAAACACCGCCTGGGCATTGGTTCACTATTCTAAATTATATTAACGATCACCCGGATATGGTAAAAAAATATCGCGGGCAAGGGGAAGTTTTAGATGATTTGGAATGGGATGTAAAAGCCTATTTTATTCTGGGAGGAACGATGCATGATGTAGCCATCACCTCATGGGGTATCAAAGGCTGGTATGATTATACTCGCCCAGTCTCTGCGATCAGAGCTATGGTGGAACTGGGGCAAAGTTCTGATCCAAACCTTGCTTCTTATCATCCAGGCGGTATTCCACTAGTTCCCGGATATGTTGAATTGATAGAAGCTGGAGATCTTTTGCAAGGGAATAGCGGGCAGTATATCGGAGAAATAAAAATCAATGCCTGGAGAGGGCCTTTTTATATTATTAATCCCAATAACAGCGTTGCGGGTGTTGGTTGGATTCGGGCAAAATTATGGTATCCTTATCAAAGACCTTCTTTTGTCACGCCTCCATTTGCGGGCTATGTTTCCGGGCATTCTACTTATAGCCGGGCTGCAGCCGAAGTACTTACTGCTATGACAGGGGATCCCTTTTTTCCAGGAGGAATGGGAGAATTTCATTGCCCGAAAAATGAATTTTTGGTTTTTGAGGATGGGCCGAGTAGGGATATTACCTTGCAGTGGGCAACCTATCGGGATGCTTCGGATCAATGTAGTCTGTCAAGAATCTGGGGAGGGATTCATCCTCCTGTGGATGATATACCCGGACGTTTAATCGGAATAGAAATCGGAGAAGATGCGATAAATTTTGCGGAGCAATATTTTAGCAATACAGCGTCTCCGGTAACGGTCGAAGCCATCAAATTATATCCCAACCCTGCTAGTTGCCTGATCAATATTGATTTTGATTATGAAGGTATGGTGGAAGTAGCATTATTTCAAAGCGACGGCAAATTGCTAAGCCGGTCGGAACTGATTTTTTTAAATAAACAAGCCTTTTTGGAATTGGAAAAACTTCCTTTCGGTGTTTATTTTGTCATAGGTAGAGATGGAGACGGGAAGAAACTTTTTGATGAAAAAGTTATTATTCATTAGGCTTTATTCAAAAATATAGTGACTACACAGTTATTATGGCTTTGTTCCGTTTAGCCAGATGTTAGAAGCAAACGAGTGTCCAGATAGGGTATCTGAACCGTAAACCCCATCTTGGAGATTAAATTGACCTATTTTGAATAGTGTTCTGTCACCATCCGCTGTACCTTTGCATGATGGAATTGATTACACTTAGCCTTTGGATCATCCATTTATAGACTGCTTATCATTGGAGTCCGACTTTCGTGGAAACCATATGAAGCTACTCAAGGGATGCCAGAAATGATGAATAATGCAAGTAACGAAATGACTGTCGTTCACGAGTCCAATAATAAGTCAAAAATTATCGTGAATATGAGCTGGGGTGTTCGAGGCCCTCTGGATGTGCAGATGTCAAAAATGATGGAGGAGAATATGAGTGCTATGATGGATGTATTTTTGAACGAAATTAAAGTAATTGCTGAAACAAGGGTAGTTTCTGAATTGAAGCAGAAAAGACTTGCTGAATTGGCTAAGGAATGAGGTATAAATAAATTGACAGAGTTTGGCGTAGGATTTTTTGTGGCTAATGAGTCAAAAAACGTAGGCACCCGTACGGGTGACGAGGCTTTTTGAGGAAATTAGACGCAAAAAAGACAAGCCAAGAATGTAAAGTTATTTGTAACTCGTTCCTAAATAGCCGAATTAGAAACTTTTGTCGAACTATTTTTAAAAATTGTCGAACTAAAAAGCCCCGGATCATTGGTGATACAGGGCTTTTTCTTTTGTTGTACACCAAACGGGACTTGAACCAATTACCAGTCTGTAGGTGCTCTAAAGTACAGAATAAAGTCTTTGCTACTGATTGCCAATCTTTTTTCCTTTAAGGCTATCAGAAATAGTATGATCCATTGCACGTTCGGCGAGGGGAGTAGAGAATTCATTGAGCTCGTCCATTATCTTATTGATCAAATCCTTATCTGCTCCGGCTACTGCTGTTTTTAGTGCTTCAACATGTACTAAAATAGCGGCAATTTCCTCTTCTGAAAGGATACTTTTGTTTTGAATAATGAATTTATCAGAAGAAAGGATAATTACATTCGCTTCGTTTCTGGCTTCCAAAAGAGAACGTACCTCCATATCGGATTGGGCATGTTCAATAGAATCCAGAAGCATCATAGCCATTTCTTCTTCACTCAGCCCATATTGGGAACGAATCTCAATTTCCTGTTCGACTTTGGAGCGTAACTCCATGGCTTTGACTTTTAGAATGCCATCAGCATTGAGGAGGAATTGAATTTCGATCTTAGGAATACCGGCAGGCATTGGCGGAATTCCGCTAAGGACGAATTCGCCCAGTTTTCGATTGTGTTCGACCAAATCACGTTCTCCCTGAAATACAGCAACTTTGAGATTCTTTTGACCATCTACCGAAGTAGTATAATTTCTTCCAGCTTTAGTGGGGATTTTTGAATTTCTGGGGATGATCGTATCCATCAATCCGCCCACCGTCTCAATGCCTAGTGACAATGGCGTAATATCCAGGAGTAAAATATCTTTTTGGTTACCAGCCAGAATATCAGCCTGAATAGCGGCACCAAGGGCTACCACTTCATCCGGATTCAGTTTATCATGAACGGTTTTTCCGAAGAATTCACCGATACTTTTCTTCACTAAAGGAATCCTAGTAGAGCCACCCACCATTACCACATGGTCGATGTCGGAGGTTTCAAGACCAGCATCTTTTAAGGCCATTTGGCAGGAGTCGATTGTTTTTTTAATAATTGGCTCGAGCAATTTCTCTAACTCTTCAGGAGAAATTTGGCAATTCATGAATTTAATAGTCTTTTTAAAAGAATGATGGGTATTGGAAACTATTTTTTTAGCCTCTTCTGCAAGTAACCTGATTTCCTGGCTGAGACTTTTATCGGTTTTGAGAATGTCCCGATCGATATTATTAATTTGCAGCCAATAATCTATAATCGCGCGATCGATGTCATCCCCTCCTAAAAAGGTATCTCCATTAGTGGAGAGTACTTCAAAAATACCATCCTGGATTTGTAAAATAGAAATATCAAAAGTACCGCCGCCCAAATCATAAACGGCTATTTTTTGGCCATTTTCCTGGTTCTGACCAATCCCATAAGCCAGACTGGCCGCAGTGGGTTCGTTGACTATCCTCAATACATCCAGCCCCGCCAGTTTGCCCGCATCGCGTGTCGCCTGTCTTTGTGCATCGTTGAAATAAGCAGGGACGGTGATTACCGCTTTGCTAACGGTCTTGTCCAGAAACTTTTCGATCCGATGTTTTAGTGCACTGAGTATCATAGCAGATAATTCTATCGGGGAATAAAATTTATCTTTTACTCTTATTTTGACCAGGCTGTCTTTATCTTCATCGATGATCTTATAGCCAAAGTATTGTTCAAATTGCTCAATATCCTGGTAAGATTTACCCATCAGCCTTTTGACCGAATATATCGTATTTTGAGGATCAGAGATTAATTTATCTTTTGCATCATTTCCAACGAGCACTTCACTTTGAGTAGTGAAATGAAGGATAGAAGGAACAAGGGTAGTTTTGCCATCCTTTCCTTTGACCGCTACCGGCTTCCCATCTTCCATCACCGCGACCAAACTATTAGTGGTACCCAAGTCAATACCAATTATTACATCAGCTTCTTCTGCTACTTTTCCTTCTTTTAAATTAATGGATATTTTAGCCATAGAGAATATATTCGTTTTGGATTTTTGGATCAAACCTTCAAATTCAGGCCTGTTTCCTATAAAGAGTCTCAAAGATAATCTAATATTTAGAAAATGCCTAGCCTCCAGATAGCAACACATTGTTACTATAACTTTTTTACGAAAGTATTGTTCAGATCAATTGGAAAAGGAAATAAAGAACTCATTTTGTATTCTTATAAACTTCAATTACCTTTCTTCTTTTTTAATAATACTTAGCGTATTTCTTAATATGAAAACAGTACTTTCTAACAAAGGTTTCAGGCTTTTTGTTATTCTCGGAGGCTTCTTCATAGCCAATGCCCTGGTAGCAGAATTTATTGGGGTAAAAATATTTTCACTCGAGGGTACATTGGGATGGCAGCCCTTGTTCGGAAAAGATACACCATTTATGTTTTCTGCCGGTACGATACTTTGGCCGATTGTTTTTATCATGACCGACCTGATCAACGAGTATTACGGTGTCCGTGGCGTAAAAATGTTATCGTATATGGCAGCAGGCTTGATCTCTTATGCTTTTGTCATGGTTTATTTGGCCATTCATGCGACACCTGCAGACTTTTGGATTACGCAAAACCAAGCGACCGGGGTAGACAATATGCAGGTTGCTTTTGCGAATGTGTATGGACAGAGCAATTGGATTATCGTCGGATCTCTGGTAGCCTTCCTGATTGGACAGGTGATCGATGCCTATGT
>JBLHJZ010000320.1:0-6081 GCA_047619515.1 Saprospiraceae bacterium
AGCGATCACCTTTTGCATTTATCGGTCAATATTCGATTCAAAATAAAGCGCCCGGCTATCCAGATCAAGTGCACATAAGCGGCCGAGTCCTAAAATGTCGAATACACAGCCAGCGTCAATATCTATAGCTGGAATATCTTCCAGATTGTGCAGGCTATTTTGTATCAATAATTGTTTGGTTGGCGTATGCCCATGGACGATGATGCGACCATCCAGCCAGGTTTTGTCTATCGAACCATACCACCGCCGAATCCAAAGCATGGCAGTCTCGTCTTCCAAAGGATTTTTAAGCTCAAAATTCAGCCCTGCATGTACCAACAGATAGCCTTCTATCTCCAGAAAATGAGGCAAATTTTTTAGCCAGACAATATACACTTCCGGAATTTCTTCCAAGGTTTGAACCGCAAAACTTTCTATAGTTTCCAAGCCTCCATACGTTAACCAAGAGCGCCGTTTCTCCCAATTGACCAAGGAGTCTATCATTAGCTGTTCATGATTTCCTTTCAGGCAGAAGACCGTATAGCCTTCCGATTGTAATTGCCAGATATGGTCGATTACTCCTTTGCTATCCGGCCCGCGGTCAACATAGTCTCCAAGGAGGTAGAGTACGTCCTCTTTGGAAAAGCTGATCTGTTCTAATAATGCTTTAAAGGTTTTGGCACATCCGTGTATGTCTGAGATCGCATATTGTTTCATATGCGTGCAACTTGCAAATTTATTTGGATAATTCCGAACGGCGAAGATTCATTTTCAAAAAAAAGCCTTTCCCCGGGTACCAAAATACTTTTTGGAATACTAAGTAGGTAAACAATGCCTTAAAATCCTTACTTTTGGCCGAAAACTCAAGAAAACAAAAGTAATGGAACGATTTCAGGAAGATAGTGAACTGATCAAGGTATTAAAAGGTAGTCGGATCGAAATGAATCAGGCGATTACCTGGATTTTAAAGCATTCGGGGTGGCGGGACGCTATTGGGATTCAAATTCGTAGATTCCAAATGGATTTGAATATTAGAGACGAGGTATTTTATGAAGGCTTAACTGCCTTGACGGTGAATGTTAGAAAAGAAGATTTTCAAGGAAATAGTAAGCTAAAAACTTATTTTGAGGGGATTTGTAAAAATATTTTAAGAACAAGATTGACTAAAAAAACCAGAGATGCTCAACGATTTGTGAGTATGGAAACGGAGCAGATCATTCAGAAGGAAACAATAGATGCCGGAGAAATCCAAGAGTCCGATCGACAATCTGCCATCCAGCAAACTTTGGCCGGGATGATTAATAAATTGGGTGAAAACTGTAAAAGAATTCTCGGTTATATCGTATTGGATTATTCTATGAGAGAGATTGCTGAAAAGCTAGATATGGAAAGGCAGTCGATCAAAAACAAGTCTTTAAAATGTAGAGGTGAGCTGAGGGAAATGGCCATAGAGAACCCAGGATTAATGAACGAAATCAAAGCATTGATATGAAGAACTTCGACAAAATTGAACGTTATCTAAAAAATGAAATGGAAGTTTCTGAAAAAGAGGCTTTTGAAAAAGAAATGAAAAAAGATGAAAAACTGGCTATCGAAGTTGAGCTTCAAAAGTCAGAAAATATCGCTTTGGAAGGCCTGGCTTTTGATGTTTTAAAAAAGGAGATTGCTGCTTTGGATCAGGAGAATAAAAAAGACCTTTTGATCGATAATGACTCCACAAAAGTCGTTTCAATGACACCCCGTAGCAGTTATTTTAGACCGTTAGCCATTGCTGCTTCTATTGCCTTATTACTACTCGCAGGGTATTTTGTTTTAAAAGAAAAGAATCCTGATCAACCGGATATTGTAGAGAATCCAGATTCCACGCCCAAAGAAACACCGGGTGTTAAAGAGGCAATTCCCGAAGTCCCTACACCAAAAGAAGAAATTGCTCAAACGCCTAAAAAACAACCGAAGATCGATCCGATCCCTCTTCCTGATTATACCGGGATTGCAATGGCGGGCCGGGCCGAAGATTTTGCAACGAACATCCGAGGAAATGGAAAGGAAGAGACAGATGCGGAGTGGAAAATTATGCTCGAAAAGTTTAGTAATAAAAAATATACAGAAGTTGTGAGCTTAATCGATGCTATGAACCCTGAGCACCAATTCTATGTAGATGCTCGACAGCTAAAAGCAGAAAGTTTATTCCTAACTTCAAAGTTCGCGGCCGCTGCTAAAATGTACAAAGGACTCCTTGAAAATGGCGATGATTTTCAAAAGGATAGTTACGAGTATGAGCTATTAAGGTGTTTAGTTGCTCAATTAGCCAAAACAAAACCAGCAGTCGATTCCCTTTTTGAAAAAATCCTTACTAATCCAGATCATATTTACTTAGAGGATGCAAAAAAATTACAAGGAAAATTGCAAGAAGTAGGATATTAAAACCCTCGTTCATTAAAACGACAACCCTCACTCCTCATCCCTCACTCCTGAATACCGGACATATCCCCAATACCAATAAAAGCTGCCCAGAAAAAAGGGTGGGCTTTTAGACCTTTATTGTCTTTCATGTATTTTAACTTTGCGGTTCTCAATGCCTTATCTTTGGAAGCATTTTTCGCAAGCTGCTTATAAAATTCTTCCATGATCATTCCAGTACTTTGATCGTCAACACTCCAGTGTGAAGTAATGATGCTTTTCGATCCTGCATAAGCAAAAGCTCTGGCCATACTGATGATCCCTTCGCCTTTTTGCAATTTCCCATACGCCGTTTTACAAGCGCTAAGGACGACCATGTCAGCATTGAGTGGAATATTGTAAATATCACGAATAAATAATTTTTCATATTCATTTTTATGCTCCCGACTCCCAAAAGCCAGATAAGCATAATCCCCAACCTTATCATCAGCGATACCATGCGTGGAAAGATGAAGAATACGATAATCCGGCGCTTGTGTTGTAAAATTATCCAGGGTCGCTTCGGTTCCTAACCATTGATCACCAGATGTTATTTTGGCTACCATGGCAGCTTCATCGCCACTGAAAGGCAAGGCTTGCAAAGTATCACTTCGCAATGCAATCAAATCCAGGGTATCTACTTTTGCAAGTATAGCCGTGATGTCTCCTTTAAAAAATGGAGCGATAGAAAGTGATGCCTTTGAAGGCATTTTCCGATGTTTTCGGTTTTTCATCTCCAGCAATAAAGTCGCTGAATAACAATAACTGATCGTATGTTTTTCTATAAAATAAGGATAGGTATGAAATGCAGTCAAGTCTTTTGGTTTTTCAGTCAACAGTATTTCAAAAGGAATATATCCAAGCACCCCATCTGGAATGATGATGACTTCTTCGTTCAAAAATGGAGCAATAGGTGTGATTAGTTTTTGATATAATTGCTGCCCTTGCAGGATATAGTCTTTGGTCAGACGAGAAAGCATCGACCTGGGTATTCCTTTTGTCGTATGGTATTTGGTGAGCCCGTCCCGGAGTTGTTCTACCCAATCGTTGAGCGGAAAATCCATAGGGATTTCGTGGATGAGAAAGGTGTCAGGGTTAATGAGGAGAATATAGCTGTTACTGTCTCCGGTGACGTATTCGATTAGGCTTTGATTTGATGACAATAAATCATTTTGAATAATAGCGAGTGATAAAATCGATTGATTGTATTTGGCATTAAAATAATCAGGGTAGTTGTTTTCAAATTGTTTTTTTAGAAATTCAGACTCCGTTTTCAGATCGGCAATACTATTAGATAAATTAAGGATGACAGTATCTGGCGAATTTTTATTTGATTGTTTAAGTTTTTCAAGTGAAGCAATTTCGACACGAAGATTGAATTCTTGATCAAGTAAATTTTCGGGAATGCCGGCGATATTAAGTGCTTTACTTTCCTGAAAAGCATTTAGTAAAATATATGCTTTTGATCGCTCTGCAAGATTAAATATTTGTTGGTTTAGTTCTGAAGAGCGCTCCAAAGATTTTTGTAATAAAAAAGTATTAGATAGCGTATTGGTATAAATATCTTTTGTTTTTTGTGCCAAATTATTTTTAGAATCCGGGCTGATAAATGTGGTTTTAAAATCAACAGCCTTTAAAGCTTGTTGAAAGTATTGGTCAGACTGCAAAAGGTCTTTTGGGTCATGTAGTTGTTTATATTTTTTTTGGTAATAAAGACCAATTGATCCCAATACACTTATCAAGCCGTCAATTTGATTGACTGATTCAAAATCATTTGCTTTTATATAGTTATAGGCTTTGAAAGATTTTTGATAGGCCAGCTCTGTTTCGCCATATTTTTCTTCCATACTTAGACTCAATGCCAAGGAATGATAATAATACCCCAAGGTAGGATGTGTCTCGTCAAAAACGCTGCTTGATAACTCAATGGATTTCTTAAACCCTTCCGTCGATTTTGCATAATTTTTTTTGTAGAAATCAACCCAGGCAAGATTTTTATAAGCCTCGGCGATACGTGCAAAGTTTTCGCTATTTATTGCAGTTTCAATATCAAATACTTTTCGATGATATTCTTCCGCTTTTGAATATTCTCCTAAGTCCATGTAAGCATTGCCGATACCTGCATAAAAATATGGGACGTTGGGATGTATTTCATCAAAGCTTGTTAAATGGGCTTTTGCTGCTTTATGAAAATATTCAATAGCTTTTTCATACGCTCCATTGGAAGCATATTCACTTCCTAAGTTATGATAAGCGTATAATAATCTAGAATGACTTTCTCCATATTTTTTAATACTTATATTTAATCCCTTTTCATAAATATCAATAGCTCTTTGATAATCCCCTAATTCTCCATAACATCGGGCCAATACATTATTAAAACTTCCTAAATGTGGATGGTCTTCAGGAAAGCCATCTGGTAATGATTTAAACGCTTTTCCAATATATTCTTTTGCTAAACTAAATTTTCCGATTTCGATATAATCTGTACTTAAATTATTATAGGCAATTGCAACACCAACACTTTTGTCACCACTTTTCTTTTTATGAAGGTCAAGGCAAAGGTGATGATAACGTAAAGTTTCTGAAAAATTTCCTGCACTTTTGTAGGAGAATCCCAGGTTCGTATAACACCGTAAACGATCGCCATCTGTTTCATCAACAAGTGCTTCGAAAATTTTTAAAGCACGGAGAAGGTATTCGATTTCTTTATCATGTTCGCCTAATTGACCATAAGAACTTCCGAGGCTATTCAATGCGTCAGCTACGTATTTACTTTCTTCTCCATATTCAGTTATTCGAAGGTCTAAAGATTTATTGTGGAAAATAATTGCGGAATCCACTATTGAAAGGTATTGATAAGTAGCTCCAATATTACTATAGGAAGAGGATAAGGATTTTAAATTCCGGGAATTAAACTGTTCTTTAAAAGCTACAGCTTTTTTATGAAAAGTTAGTCCTTTCTTAAATTCTCCATTGTCGGTAAATAAAACACCAAAATCATTATAAATTTCTCCAATTTTATAATATTGCTCGCCTTCTGATTCGCGGTATGTTTTCAAAGCGGTTTCATAAGATTCAATAGCTTTGTCAAATTGTTCTAAACGATCATAGACCTTTCCTATCTGCTCCCAGGATGTTGCTACATGGATATGAATATTTCCATGAATTTTTGCAAAGATATCTTTTGCTTTTGTGGCTTGAGTCAAAGCTTCTTCTGCATTATTGACTCCAAGAAGAGAATCCGAAATCATCAAAAAGGATTCTGCATAGCTAGTGTCCGATAAAGTAAAAACTTGACCTTCTTCCTGACAGATCGCTGGAAGGGTAAAACTTATAAATATAAAAGCAATAATGACTCGACAATATATTGATCTCATTGATAATTTTTAAGAAAATAATTCAAATTCAAAAATAGCAAAACAATTGTTTTATTAGCCCTTTTTAAGACTTTTAAAAATTTTTCAAAAAAATACCATAAACCAAGTACCACTAGTCCATCATCGAATACTAAGAGGGAAAATCTACATTTCATAACCTTTAAATATTCAAAAATGAAAAAAATTATTTCCGATAGTTCTCAATGTGCAGGTTTCTATTTTTTGCAGCGTGAGAATGGGTCTTCTTTTAAAAACATGCCGATTCTTATTCTTTTTAGTCTGA
>JBLHJZ010000321.1:0-6066 GCA_047619515.1 Saprospiraceae bacterium
CTTCGGGTCTCACTTCAAGGATATGTTTTAACCAATAAAGCCCTTCTTTTCCATCATTAAAACCTACCCTATAATTCATATCCAAAAAAATCAAATCAATTACTTGAGTTGAAATCAAACGATTGATATCTCTGGGGTTGCTACGGGTAAGAATGTTGGTGTATTGCTGTTTCAACAGCAGCCGGGCCGATGTCAACACATCTTCGTCATCATCAATTATTAATATGGTGGCTTCAGTTTTTTTCATTTCCAGCCCAAAGTAATAAAATGTTCATTACTGAACAAAAAAGTGTTCGATAATGAACACTTTTACAAAGTCCAATAACTTATAAGTAACTGTTAATCAATTAATTGTAAGAAAAAATTATTTTGGCATATCCTATGACTATGGTATATATAGAAACAATAAAGAATCTATAAAATTAATCGTGTCATGATGGATCGTAAAGTTGAAAAAAAAAGGTGGACAAAAAAGAGCGTCCTATATATTCTAGGATTTATAGTCCTTTTGATACTATCAACTTTAGGTTTTCGGTCATTGAATAAGAAAACTTATAACCTGGACCAATCAAAAATTACCGTCAAGGAGGTAAAGCAAGGCGAATTTCAGGACATCATTTTAATTGATGCTAATGTAGCCCCGATCACTTCGGTATTGGTAAATACTCCTGAAGGAGGCACGGTGGAAGAGGTTTTTATTGAAGATGGCGTGATGGTCAAAAAAGGTACTCCGCTCTTGAAATTAAATAACCCTTCCCTTGTACTGACTTATATGACCCAGGAAACGGCGATAGTTGAGCAAATCAATAATTTACAAAATCTAAAATTATCGCTCGAAAAAGATCAGCGGGGACTCAGGGAATCGCTGATAGATATTGAATACGAGCTATCAGATAAAGAGCGTGATTTTAAAATTGATACCTTGCTTTTTAGTGATGGTATCGTTGCAAAAAACAACTTCGTGGATACTTACGAAAGTTACAAATACCAGCAAAAAAAGCGCGATTTCCTCGAAGAGAATGTAAACCAAAGCAAGACCGATAATGCCATTCAAATAAAACGGATTAACCGTTCTATAGAAATGATGGATCGCAATCTTGAAGTGATCCATGAAAACATGAAGAAATTATTAGTTCGCGCTCCCGTAACGGGCCGCTTATCCTCCTTTGATCCTGTCATCGGGGAATCCTTTCAGGGCAGTCAGACCATTGCAAAAATAGATGTGATGAAAGGGTATAAAGTAACCGGCCAGGTAGATGAATATTACCTAAGTTCGGTCAAAGCCGGACAATCCGCCCGCTTTTCTTTCAATGGCGAAATCATTGAATTAACTGTCAAAAAAGTATTGCCAGAAGTAATCAATGGCCGTTTTGAAATTGAAATGACCTTTGTCAGTGAAACGCCGAAAGCGATTACTACCGGGCTTTCTTTGCAGGCCAGGCTGGAACTTTCCGAAACCGGCAAAGCGATGATTATCCCGCGTGGAAGTTTCTTCAACACCTTTGGAGGGCAGTATGTATTTGTTTTGAATAATGATAATCAGGCAGAAAAACGCAAGATAAGAATCGGCCGTCAAAATCCTTCCCATTATGAAGTATTAGATGGTTTGATGGAAGGAGAACAAATAATCACTTCTTCTTACGAAGCATTTAAAAATTTCGAAACCATTACTATCACTGAATAAATTTCATTTGGTTGTAGCCTGCAAATTTATTTGCAGCGCTTAAAAGGGATCGATGAATTAAAACCAGGCAAATAAATTTGCCCGTTACAAAAGCTGAGATTATTTTTTACACAATTTAATAAAACTAAAAAAATGATAAAATTAGAAAATCTAAGCAAGGTATACCGGACAGATGAAATCGAGACAACTGCCCTCAACGAAATTTCTTTTGAAATAAACAAAGGCGAATTTGTTTCCATCATGGGTCCTTCCGGTTGTGGAAAATCTACCTTGCTGAACGTCCTCGGAATGCTTGATAATCCTGAAAGTGGCCATTATCATTTCCTTGGTCAGGAGATAGGCCAGCTCAACCGAAAGGGGCGATCCAAAATCAGGACAAAGCATATCGGTTTCGTATTTCAAAATTTTAACCTGATCGATGAATTGACGGTTTTCGAAAATGTTGAATTGCCCCTTATTTATAGTAAGGTTCCTGCTAAAGAGCGAAAAGAAAGGGTGGATGAAATTTGTGAAAGAATGGGCATTGGTCATCGTTCAAGCCACTTTCCGCAACAATTATCCGGTGGTCAGCAACAAAGAGTCGCTGTTGCCCGGGCTTTAGTCAATAAGCCTGATCTGATCCTGGCTGATGAGCCTACCGGAAACCTGGATAGCTCCAATGGTAATGAAGTCATGGAACTACTTTGCGAATTAAACGATGCCGGGACGACGATCATCATGGTCACTCACTCCGCCCATGATGCCAGTTATTCGAGCCGGATTATCAACCTCCTCGATGGCCAGGTGGTTTCGGAGCGAAAGGCTAAAACCAATGAAAAGATAGGGGTATAAAGCAGCTTAAAAAATGACGCGGAATTCGCGAAAATCTGTGTCTTTTTCTATTTCATTATTTTGTTTTCCCCCGTACGGGGGAATTCGTTTGATCAAACCTAATAATCATGTTTAAAAATTATTTAAAAGTCGCTTTACGGAATCTAAATAAAAATAAGAGCTATACCGCTATTAATATCCTGGGGCTTGCGCTTGGCCTGATGGTCAGCATTATGGTGTTTATGTATGTGAATGCAGAGACGAGCTACGAGAAGCACATTGCTGATTATAAGCAAATCTATAGAATGGGGATCAAGGCCAACATGATGGGCCAGTCTATTGATGCGCCAGTGTCTTGCAGCCCGATGGCGCAGTCTCTGAGAACTGAATTCTCTGATGTAATTACTGCTACAAGGTCAAAATCCATCAAGCAGGAAATCATGTTAAAGCATGAAGAGGTAAAAATATACATAGAAAATGGTGTAGAAGCTGACAGTGCCTTTTTTAAGGTGTTTGACTATAAATTCGTCCATGGCGACCCCAATACGGCGCTCAAAGAAGATAATGCGATTGTGTTGACGGAAACCACCGCCAGGAAATTTTTCGGTAATGAAAACCCGATGGATAAAATTATTACCTATGATAATCGTCGGGATTGTATCGTCAGAGGTGTGGTGGAAGCGCCTAAAGGGAATTCACATTTTCAATATAACTTCTTTGTTTCCTCCAATGATATAGAACCGCTCTGGGTCAATAATAATTTTTATACTTATGCAAAACTTCGTAAAGGAGTCGATCCGGATGAATTTAAAGAGGTGATGTCCAAACAGTTTCTTACCTATATCGCGCCACAGATCGAGCAATTTTTAAAAATGACCCTGGAGGAGTTTTTTGCAAACAACAATTCTTTTGATTATGATCTCCATCCCATTCAAAGTATTCATCTACATTCTCATCGCGATTGGGAAATTCAACAGAATGGCAACATCATCTACATCTATGTTTTTATAGCCATCGCTTTTTTAGTATTGCTCATCGCCGGTATAAATTTTATGAACCTTTCTACTGCCCGTTCTGCCAAAAGAGCCAAGGAAGTAGGTGTCCGAAAAGTATCGGGTGCTACACAGGGTATGTTGATTGCACAGTTCCTGATGGAGTCAGTTATCCAAAGTTTTATAGCCCTCTTCCTTGCGTTTATCTTAGTTGAATTGTTCCTTCCTGGCTTCAATAATATTATGGAGACCAACCTTAGTCTGTTCAATGATCAATTCCTATTGACCTCAGGCTTTGCCTTGGCTATCACCTTGGTTTATGGTTTATTTTCGGGCTCTTACCCTGCATTTTTTCTTTCTTCTTTTGAGCCGGTAACGGTATTAAAAGGGGATATGACGAAAACGAAAAGCGGGTCATTTTTTAGAAAGAGTCTTGTAGTGGTGCAGTTTTCCGCTTCCATTATTTTGATCATCGGAATGGCTATTATTTTCAAACAGATTTCTTTTATGCACACTAAAAATCTTGGCTTTAAAGGGGGACAGGTTTTAGTAGTCCCCATCCAAACCGATAAAGTAGCGGAGAATTTCAGAACCTATAAAAAAGAGTTCTTGAAGCATCCGAATATTGTCAATGTTTCCCGATCGTCTTATTTACCAGGAGATACGCCTAATCAGAATATGTTCCAAATGGAAGGATCGCAAGAACAACTCCCCCTATGGAACCTGGAAGTAGATTATGATTTTTTTGAGACCCTGAATCTGGAAATGGCTGAAGGCAGGGGACTTAGCAGAGACCTCGATAAGGATACCATACCTACTTATATTATAAATGAAACGGCAATTAAAAACTTTAATCTTGAAAACCCAATAGGAAAACGACTGATCAGATTAGATGGCCGTGGCAAACCAAATATAGGGGCGATTGTAGGTGTGGTTAAAGATTTCCATATCGAAGGATTCAACCAACCCATTAAACCCATGGTATTGAGTTTAGACAATAATCTATGGTGGGCTTCCTTTAAAATTACGCCTGAAAACATGCCCGAAACGATAGCTGCTATTGAAACCAAATGGAATGAAATAGAACCTACACATCCGTTCCGTTATACCTTTCTGGATGAAAGTTTTGGTGCTTTATTTAAGCAGCAGGAAAATTTCGGAACCATGTTTCTATATTTAACGCTGCTCGCTATCATCATTTCCTGTATGGGTCTGTATGGACTGGCTTCTTATACTGCGGAGCAAAGAACCAAAGAAATCGGAATCCGAAATGTATTGGGTGCCTCCGTTCCACAATTAATGAAAATGCTCACCAAAGACTTTGTAAAGCTGGTACTGATCGCTAATATCTTTGCCTGGCCGATTACTTTTTTACTCGGTAAAGAATGGCTGGCTAATTTTTCTTATCAAATAGACATGCCCTTTTTACCTTTCCTTTTAGCGGCTGTTATTGCTTTAGTCATTGCTATGATCACGGTTAGCTATCAGGCTTATTTGGCGGCTACTTCAGATCCGATAAGGGCGCTGAAGTATGAGTAAGTTTTGAGTAAGTTGGGGAAGTGGTGCCACGAATCTAAATCGTGGCACCACTAACATAGAATCGCTCTAACGATCATGACAGGCAGTTTTGGCAATGGCTCAAAAATCAAACCCACCGCCAGGCCATGACGTAGAGCGGGCACGTCAGATTGTAAAAAAACTTAGCCCGTTTTCGGAGGGGAGTACGAGAAAAAAGTGATGTGGCCGATTCTCAGAGAAATTTTTTTAGTTTTTTTTTACAGCCTGCCATTAGGCATAAGCAAGAAAATTAAAATATGACCAAGATAATAAAATTAAAACCATCCATCATTTCAATAGGCAAGCTATCCATTTTGGTCGACTCAATCCACCAACGTAACATCCCCAGAATAAATCTTTCTGACACCATCAATAAATTCGATCTCGGCAAAGTAAACAAACACGCCCGGGTTTAATGCTTCGTTGATAAAACGACCATCCCAGCCGTATGAAGGGTCATTTGCCCGGAAATGATTGGCCTGAAAAACAACCTCTCCCCAACGGTCGAATATGCGGAAAGTATTGATCTCTTTGACTTTATCATTATTCGCATAGATCATAAACAGATCATTGATCCCGTCCTGATTAACCGGAGAAAAGACATTCGGAATAAATATTTCACGGGTTTTATGTATACGAAGGCTGATCCCAGCTGTGCTTTGGCAACCATTTAGATTGATCACTGTGATAAAATATTGTACCATTTCGGTTAGTGGATCAACCTGCGGATTTAAACAGTTTAGACAGGAAAGCCCATCAGACGGAGACCAAATAATGGTATCAATCTCATCAATTGGAATAGTGGGAAGCGCATTCAATTGATAAGGTTCTCCCAGGTTGAGGACTACTTCAATTTCCAAATCTATCTGAAGTTCGATTGGCTCAGGAATAGAAACCCACTCTTCGTATTCACAGCCTGTAATATCCTGAACGATGATTAAATAATCACCCGGAACAAGACCGGAAAAAGAAGTTTGCGCACTAAAGTTTTCACCTCCGTCAATGGAATACAAAAAAGGTGGT
>JBLHJZ010000322.1:0-6064 GCA_047619515.1 Saprospiraceae bacterium
GGATAAGAGCTTTGGATTATATCGAAGCAGCCCGTTCAATGGGCTTTACGAATTTTAGAATATTGATGCGACATGCCATTCCAAATGCGCTGACACCTGTTTTAATTTCTATAGCTTTTGGCGTAGCAGGAGCTATTTTGACAGAAGCCTCTCTATCTTTCCTGGGGATCGGAATGCCAACGGACGAAGTCACCTGGGGTAAAATACTTAATCTTTCCAGAGCTAATATCAGCTCATGGTGGTTAGCAATTTTTCCCGGATTTGCTATTTTTATAACCGTGACCATTTTCAATCTAATCGGTGAAGGTCTTACCGATGCTATAAATCCTAATTTAAAACAATAAATTGTATTTGGTATTCGCTACTTCAATAGTACGCTCCTAGATTATCCTTAATGGTAATGTTTTATAGGGCTAAAGCAAATAAAATCTAATAAATTGTTTTAAATATGAATAAAACTATAACAATTTATTTATATTTGTAGTGGAAAGCTTATTTCAAAAGAGGATAAGTTCGCTTTGAAGAGTTAAAATACATGTTCTTAGATTATTTCCCTTTTTTCTTCTTCTTTGTCATGTTTTTTGGGAAAAGGCTTGATTTACCACGTTTTGTGGAAAGATTTCCTTTTCGGTCAGACTTGGTATGAACGGATTCATTGACAGGACAGCCTGTTTTGTTACTGCCACAAGAGCTTATGGCGCCGGAAATAAGAAGAATAGAGGCAAAGAAAAGGTATTTAATGACCTGTTTCATAGACAAACATTGATTTTTTTTAAAAAAATAGCAACAAATGTAAACATAACTGAAATTTTTCGTAGAAACAATAAGAATAGGTTTATTGACCTAATTCGACGAAAAAACGCTCAAGACCTTATCTAATGTTAGCTTTTCAAGTGTTTTTTTGACAGAAATATTTGTTTTCAAACCTTAAGCGCATAAATTTGTGCCAATTTTAAATTCTAAAAATTATGAAAATGAACAAAGGAGATTTAATCAACAGAATAGCTGAAAATGCTAGCCTTACTAAAGTTCAAGCTACAGAAGCGCTGAACTGTGTATTAAGCTGTGTCGAAGAGTCTTTAAAAGACGGCGATAAAGTTACTATCGTTGGTTTCGGTACTTTCTCTTGTGCTAACAGAGCTGCTCGTGTTGGACGTAATCCTCAAACTGGTGCTTCTATCAATATTCCTGCAAAGAATGTTGTTAAATTCAAGCCTGGTAAAGAATTGATGGAAGGCGTTAATTAAGATATACTTATCTTAAAAGTAAAATGGGTAATATGGCTAAGCTGTGTTGCCCATTTTCTTTTCCCGTTGTGGAATATTTTTAGGGAGCCTTCTCCACAAATCAATTGCAAATTTGATCGGATGATTTTTAATCCCTTCCTTAAGCCATATTTCTAAGGCAATTTTTCTACTTTTGTCGAAAATATATACCACTCAAAAAATAGATGGGGACAATCACTTTTGTTTTTTGAATAATACTAAAATTACCATCATGACTGACTTCTCTCGACTTAAGAATATTGCCTCACAAGTAAGACGTGATATAGTTCGACAAACCCACTTTGCCACTTGTGGTCATCCGGGAGGTTCTTTGGGCTGTGCTGACTTTATGACTGCGCTCTATTTTGAGATTATGGATCATGATCCATCTTTCAATATGGAAGGTAAAAACGAAGATGTATTCTTCCTTTCCAATGGGCATATCTCTCCACTTTTTTATAGTGTACTAGCACATGCCGGATATTTTGATCCGAAAGAATTGGCGACGTTCAGATTGCTAAATTCCCGGTTACAAGGTCATCCCGCTACACATGAAGGTCTTCCCGGTATCCGAATAGCTTCTGGCTCTCTCGGCCAGGGAGTTTCCGCAGCCATTGGAATGGCTTTAGCTAAAAAAATGGACGGTGACGATAAAACTGTTTTTGTATTGACAGGTGACGGAGAATTGCAGGAAGGCCAGATATGGGAAGCGTTGATGTTTGCGGCCCATCATAAGGTGGATAATCTTATTGCTACGGTGGATTGGAACGGCCAGCAGATTGATGGAGCTACCAAGGATGTCATGTCGCTCGGTGATTTACCTGCAAAATGGGAAGCTTTCGGATGGGAAATTTTGTATATGAATGGAAATGATATGGAAGAGGTAGTAGCGACATTGAATGAAGCGAAATCCCGGACCGGGAACGGCAAGCCGGTAGTGATCATGATGAAAACGGAAATGGGAGCTGGTGTCGATTTTATGATGGGTACTCATAAATGGCACGGCGTAGCACCGAATGCAGCACAAACGGAAACCGCCCTGGCGCAATTGGAAGAAACCTTGGGAGATTTTCCTCACCCTTACCAAAATTAATAGCTACCGGTTCAGTTCCCTCATTTTTAATTTTAAAAAGAAATTTCAAACATGCTCGAAAATATAATTAGTACAGGAAAAAAAGCGACACGAGATGGTTTTGGTGCAGGATTGCATGCCGTAGGGCAGCAAAATCCTGATGTCATAGCCTTGTGCGCCGATTTGATAGGCTCATTAAAAATGCAGGATTTTATCAAGGAGTTTCCTGATCGGTTTATCCAGACAGGAATTGCAGAAGCTAATATGATGGGGATTGCTGCGGGACTTGCTACTGCCGGAAAGATTCCTTATACCGGTACTTTTGCAAATTTTTCAACAGGCAGGGTGTACGACCAGATCCGGCAATCCATAGCGTATTCCGATAAAAATGTAAAAATATGTGCCTCTCATGCAGGCTTGAGTTTGGGAGAAGATGGTGCAACACACCAGATTCTCGAAGATATTGGAATGATGAAAATGCTTCCGGGCATGACGGTTATCAATCCCTGTGATTATAACCAAACCAAAGCAGCTACCATAGCTATTGCTGAACATCATGGACCAGTCTACCTTAGATTCGGACGACCCAGCTGGCCGGTATTTACGCCTGAAAATCAAAAATTTGAAATCGGAAAAGCTTACCATCTTTGCGAAGGTTCAGATGTAAGTATTTTTGCTACAGGCCATTTGGTTTGGAATGCCATAGAAGCAGCAAAAACTTTGGCGCTGGAAGGTATCAGCTGTGAAGTAATCAATATTCATACAATCAAGCCGCTGGATGAAGAAGCGGTGTTGGACTCTGTCAGTAAAACTCGTTGCGTGGTCACTGCAGAAGAACACCAGATGAACGGCGGCTTAGGGGATTCAATCGCCCAGCTTCTGGCACGGAAGATACCGACTCCGATGGAGTATGTTGCCGTCAAAGATTCCTTTGGAGAGAGTGGAACGCCTATGGATTTACTCGAGAAATATGGCTTAGGTTCCAAAGATGTCGTTGCAGCAGTAAAAACAGTTTTAAATAGAAAAACCGTCAAGGTTTCATAGCCCTGTTTATTATTTTAAATAAAAGCAAAAGATGAAGTTCGGAACAAAAGTAATTCACGCAGGCATTAAACCTGATCCCAGTACAGGGGCGATTATGACTCCTATATTTCAAACCTCTACCTATGTACAGGATGCACCCGGCGTGCATAAAGGATTTGAATATGCAAGGACACAGAATCCTACCCGTAGTGTACTGGAGGAAAATTTGGCAGCGTTGGAGAATGGGAAATATGGATTCTGCTTTAGTAGTGGCTTGGCCGCTATGGATGCACTCCTTAAATCCATGAACCCGGGAGATGAGATCATTTCTACCAGCGATTTGTATGGAGGTTCTTATCGACTGATTACCAAAGTCTATGAAAGATTTGGTTTGAAAGGTCATTTCATTCCGATGGACGATCTGGCAGTAGTGGAAAAAGCAATCACCAAAAAAACCAAGATGATTTGGATTGAAACACCGACCAATCCTATGCTCAATATTATCGACATAGAAGGTATTTGTAACATTGCCAAGAAGAAAGGTGTCCTTACCTGTGTAGATAATACCTTTGCTTCTCCTTATTTACAAACACCGCTTGACCTGGGAGCTGATATCGTTTTGCATTCGGCCACTAAATACCTTGGAGGCCATTCTGATGTCGTACATGGTGCAGTGATTACCAGTAATAAAGAGATAGCAGATCAATTAGCTTTTATTCAAAATGCAGCGGGTGCAGTTCCCGGTCCCCAGGATTGTTTTTTAGTATTGCGTGGTATTAAGACCTTGCACTTACGTGTAGAACGGTCTTGTAAGAATGCGAAAAAAATTGCCAAGTATTTGAGGAGCCACCCTAAAGTTAGCAAGGTTTTTTATCCCGGATTTAAAGATCATCCCAATCATCTTATCGCCAAAAAGCAGATGAAGGATTTCGGAGGTATGGTTTCTTTTGATTTGGTAAAAAATAATTTTGAAGCAGCTCAGGATGTATTGAAAAGTACTCATCTTTTTGCACTGGCTGAATCCCTTGGTGGAGTCGAATCATTGATAGGACATCCTGCGAGTATGACGCATGCAGCTATTCCAAAAAAAGAAAGGCTGAAGGTTGGCTTGACCGATTCTTTGATTCGTTTGAGTATTGGCGTGGAGGATATAGATGACTTGATTGCCGACCTCGAACAAGCATTATTGAATATATAATAAGCTTTTTTTGAATTGATAAAAGGTGCTTTTCACGATTTGGTGGGAAGCACCTTTTCTTTTTTCTGATTTTTTTTAAATATTTTATAAGATTTAAAATACTGATAATCAATAAATTATAGGCAGGTAAATTATTTTTGTCAAAAAAAGTATAAAAACTTTTATGGAATTTCTGCTACCTCGGAGTCTATGTTAGTGAATGTTTGATTGTTTAACTCATAAAAAAATTAAAATCATGAATCAGAATCAAAACACACTACACACAGAGAAAGTACTTTTAGATGGAAAATCTTTTTTCCTCGATTTGAAAGAATCTAAAAATGGTAAAAGCTATTTAGTCATCACGCAGACTAAGCCTGTGGAAGATGAAAAATACGAACGTATCAAAATGATTCTTTTTGAAGGAGAAATCCAGAAATTCAATGAGGCGCTTAAGAATACGCTTGAGCATTTCACCCCCAAAGAAAAAACGAGAACACCTCCAACTGATGCTTACATCGCAAAACTAAGGGAGACACATCCCATGGCTTTCCAACCCTGGACAAAAGAGGACGAAGAATTATTGATTGCTTTATTTAATGAAGGCAAAAACACGCAAGAACTGTCTGCGGGTTTACGACGACAAGAAGGAGCGATCAATGCCCGCCTTACAAAACTGGGTTTGATTCAAGCTGCCAGTGCTGCATAAACAAGTGCTTAGGTAGTCAGGTGGTTAAGTTGTCAACAAATCTTGGACACTTGACCACCTGGTCACTTTCTCCAAATTTCAATTCCCTTAGAGCATGTTGGGGATTTGTTTTTGGAAGCGAAAATGTTCAGTTTTGGGTTCTCGGGAAGCTATTTTTGAGCCGCATAGCTGGCTACGGGGCTCAAAAATAGTGAAGCGAGGTTCCGGAAATGGACATTTACAGCCCGAAGGATAAATCCCCAACATGCTCTTACCCCTTATCTATTTAACAATGACCCAATACTCAAAAAATATACTCGGTATTAAAAGCTGGGCAGAAGATGATCGCCCCCGTGAAAAGTTAATGCTCAAAGGAAAAAGCAATCTCTCCGATGCTGAATTATTAGCCATCCTCATCGGCTCAGGTTCAAGAGAAGAAACCGCAGTCGGCTTGTCTCAAAGAGTCCTCAATTCTGTAGAAAATAATCTAAATGAACTCGGACGAAAGAATATATCGGATTTGACAAAATTCAAAGGTATCGGGGAGGCAAAAGCAATAAGTATCATTGCTGCCATGGAAATTGGGAGGCGTCGGCAATTGACCAACCCTCTCGACCGGCCTCAAATCCAGGGAAGTAGTGATGCCTGGAATATTATTGCCCCCTTACTCATGGATTTAAATCACGAAGAATTTTGGATCATTCTCTTGAATCGGGCCAATCGGGTGATCAACAAAGAAAAAATCAGCTCCGGCGGTATGGCCGGTACCGTAGTGGATGCAAAGATCATTTTCCGCAAAGCCCTGGAGAATGGTCCCGCTTCGGGTATCATCCTAGCCC
>JBLHJZ010000323.1:0-6062 GCA_047619515.1 Saprospiraceae bacterium
ATTTTTTTCATTTCTTTTTTTGATTAATTTGGCAGGAACACCACCAATAATACTGTTTGCTGGAAAAGATTTAGAAACAACAGCTCCAGCTGCGATGATACATCCGTCACTAATTTCAACACCATCCAAAATGATTACCTTGCTACCTATCCAGCAATTTTTTCCAATTTTAATCCCTTTCCGGGAAACTCCTTGAAAGCGGATTGGTAATTCTAAATTTGAATAGTTATGATTTTCGGGATGACAACTAAAGTATTGACCAATAATGCAATCTTCTCCTATTTCAAGTCCTCCTGCCCCACCGAGGTATGCAAATTCTCCGATACCTACATTGTTACCAATTTTTATAAATTCGCCCAAGTTGTTTAGGGTAGTTGAAACAATTATTCTGCTATAAGCTCCGATGCTTACATTATCTCCCAACTCAATACCTTTTTTGCTAAGAGCACTCATGTATACTGCTTTGTCTAGTTTTAAAAAACTTCCCCATTTTATTTTAGGGAGATTAAAAAACCGAACTCCTGAACCAAACATTGCCCCTTTGGGATTCCTGAAATAAATCAACAATCGTAGAGATCTTAGCAGACTCCATCCCGATAACCATAAGAATTGTACTATCGCAATATTGCCCAGCATAGGATCGAATCTAAAAGCAGGATTCCGAAATCGAATTGCATACTCAATTAATTTTTTCATACTAAGCTGCTTGACGATTTACCCGATTAAGGATCGCATCTAAAGTAATTTTCAGATCTATATTTTCAATTGAAATGTATCTATTGTTAAGGTCTTTTTTATTTAATTGCTCAAAAAGAAATTGATACTTCTTGGTGAGTTGCTCTATCGTTTTTGAATCTAATTCTTTTTTCCTTGAAAGGATCAATTCAGGATCTGCGTATAAGAAAAAATTAAGTTCTGGTTTCAATAAGAAATGATATCCAAATTTAGTCAGGTAAGAAGGGAGTTGAATATTACTCCGCTTGGAATCGTTTATGAAATCGAAATAGTAACGGTCATATAAAACTACATAGCCTCGTAACACGTATTTAAAATAGACTACAAATTGGCCAAATAAATAATCTGAATAGTAGTAGAAAAATCTCAAAAGGGAAGATAATACATTGGTGTTTTTCCCCTGACGTGGCAAGCGTATAGTTGCCTCATTTTCAGCTATTATTTTTCCTTTACTCCACACGCTCAAAATCGGTAAAATAGATGGTCGGTGTCGAATCACTACAACTCTTCTTCGTAGTTGTTTTTCCAAATTATATTTTACCTTTTCAATTACTGTAGATTTGCCGGCACCGTCGACTCCACTAAAAGTGATAATCATGCCTGGATTGTAGATCATTTCTTTTATTGAATCTATTAGATATAAGAAAGTATTTTTTATTTTTTGAAAACCCTTGTTAGCCTTTTGTTCAGTAATTATCTTTTTCAAAGTTGTGTTTGAACCTTCTTGGTCTTTAGTACTTTGGTAAATTTCTTGGTCAATAAGTATTTCGCTATTTTTCAGTGATGCTGCGATTTTTAAATATTTTTCCGGAACCATTGCATTATTCGAAATATAGAACAAGCCAATAAAGCGAGCGAGATCTTTTGGGTCTGATACTTTTACCTGATAATCATTCAATGAGCCGGACTGGATTAAGGGTTGAAGATCCATCAATACTGTTGCTTTCCTTTTAAATTTCCAAATCAGATCCAGGCTTAGTAAGCTTCCGTCATTGCATACCAATTTCAGAACAGACATATAGGATTTATTGATCACTTTACTTTTCAAAGCTAAAGGATGATTCTTTAAATATGAATTTAAAGAGTCAGCCAAGGATTGGTCAAGGCATAAATCAACGTCTGAAAATTTGCTCAATTGTTCAGGGAAACTATCAGGAAATTTTATTGCGGCATAGGGCTTTTGCAAAAGGAAATCAAAGGTATCCATCAAGATTAAAGAGCGATTCTTTTCGGTATTTACTAGCAGTTTACTAATCGCCTCATTCCAGGTTTTTAGCAACCAGTGAATTTGTTCATGCCATTTATCCTGCTGTGAAAAAATATCCAAGTAGTAAATCGTATTAAGTATTAGATATAGTTTTAAATATAATTCTACATCAGGATCACTTTTCTCTGATAAATTTTTCAAAGTTTTAGTGTCAAACTTTTGATTTATCTCTGCTTCGATTTTGGTCCATGATTTTTTTTCAATTAGAATACCTTTTTGAATAATAAAATGAAAAGCATCAAATCCTAAAGGCATCAATAGCTGGTGTAATTCCCAATCATAAATATGGAGCTTGCCATTTTTTTTATACATATTCCATGGAGTGAAATCTCCATGACTATAGCCCGTTTCTATGACTTTGGTATCATCAACAGATTTTAAAACCTGAAAAAGTTTTCTTAATAAACCATTTGGTATACGCGAGTCTTTTTCTGCCAAAAGGTTTTCCAGAATTGATTTTGCTTGCTTCCAGAAAGGTAATACGCTTAGAGGTATGGAAAGTGAAGAATAATTATTCATCTCCCTGATTGCATGAAGATGTAATTCAGAAAAATCGTTAGATCTTTTTCCACCTTTAGAAATATCAGAAAGCTCTAAAGTGTTTTTATCCACTCCCAATAATTGAGGAAATACAAATGATTTTATTTCCATTTTTGAAAGTCTTACGAGTGCGCTCTCTTCGTTTTTTAGGAGTAAGTTTGATCTTGTGTTTAATGCTATTTTTACAAACGATTTGTTTATTCCAGATTCCTTATAAATTATAGCTTTACGATTAGGGCCAGCAGTTCCTGTGAATAGCGCCCAATTTTTATTGAATAAATTAACAGGAGATAAATCGTCCTTCGGTTTTAAGGATACTTTTATACGCTTAAAAATTAAGTTTTGTATACGAAATAAAAAGATCATCTCAATCAGGAAAACTATAATTTTTGATCTGATTGAAGAGTTTGAAAAGAATTTTAAAAAGAGTGGTTTTTGCAATTGAGACGGCCAAATCCACCTTACTGATCCGTCTGGATTATTTATATATTGAAGATGGGTGAGATTCTCTTTTTGATGAAAATTTTCTGTTGAATATTCTAAGTTAAGCTTTTCGAAAATTGTTTTTACTTTTTCCATTTTAGTCTATTTGATTCGACTAAGTATCAATTTCGTACCAATGACATAAAACATTGATTTACAGTAACTAACAAATATCTATCTTCTGATTTATTCCGCATAGCGGATCGTTTTCCATTTCAAGGAAACATTAAGAAATATTCAAATGATCAATTAAATCAGGTCTTTTGTTCCTTAAATGAATTTTCTGTCTTCTTGTAAGATATGGGCCTCTTGTGAAAGCAATGTAAATGATGATGAGCTGATAAAACAGGATTCCAAAATTAGATTCTCCAAAAATGCCAAACTCAGTGAAAGAGTTAATCATCAAAGGTATTAGTAGACTAAATAGCATAAGTCTTTTTTCTTTGGGTTCCTTGGCTATTCCCTGGAAAGTAAAGATCATTTGAAAAATGATAATAGTAATGCCAATAAATCCCAAATCCATCAGAACCTGCATAAAAGTATTGTGCGCCATTTTACCTGAGTAGGAATGTGTGCTTTGAAAATATTCTTTGTAATCTATACGCATAAAACCAAAGCCGAGAAGAGGTTCTCTTGGTAGCCCCTCATTGATAAGAGCAGTCCAGAAAGGGAGGCGTCCTGTCATACTCATCACTTCTTCCATTCGTTCTTTGTCGCCATCTTTCAAAATAATTTTAAAAACGGCAATCGGGGTTATCAGGAGCATTCCGATCATCATAAGTGCTTTTAGTTTTGCATTTGATGATTGGTTGACGTGAAAGCCAATAATTAATAATGCGCCGATAAGAGAAGACCTCGAACCGGTAGCATAGAGGCCATAAAAAAGAACAGCTAATTTAATGATTGTCCACTTTTTATTGTCCATTCTATAAAGATCAAAGATCAACCCTACTATACCAATACCGGCGAGCATTCCTAATTCGTTTGGATTCATCATATAACCTCCAAGGCGAGCCTCTTCTCCTCCATGTGTCAGGCGAAAGAATACATCTGGTGCCGCCCACATACCAATAACAAAAATCAGGATAAGTACAAAAACTGAGTTGCCGATCAAGTTGTACAAACGTATTTGGTGGTCGGGGAAATATTCATCTAGTAAGTACAAAGCCTTGACAAAGTAATAGCAAAAAACCATAGTTTGAGCAGTCATAAACCACTGCAATCCACTATATTCAACATTGGTACTCCACATAAAAGAAATCAAACCTAATAAAAGATAAACAACATACAATAATGGCGAAAATATATTTTTCCATTTCAGGGAATCCACGGCTCCATAGTTTAGTAACATCTTGTAGATGAGATAAGACGATACCAGCACCCCCATTCTACCAACTACCTTGATGCCTCGTGTGATGATTACGTTTTCGCTCCAGGTAAAAAAGCATGCAATCATCAATAACAAGATGATGAACAAATACCTGTCTACCTTTTTCAAAAGAAGGCTATGATCGATATCTAATTTTTTAGTATTCAATTGTACTTGTATAATTTATCGAACTCGTCTACGATATGCCCCCAATTGAACTCTCTCATTACCATCTCTTTAGCCTTTCTCCCCATAGCGGCAAGTTGGCCTTTCTTCCATTTTTGGTGTAGCTTGAATAAGGCATCTGTCAGAACTTCAGAATTTTCATTTTGTACGGATAGGCCACAAGTATATTTCTCTATAGCATCACCAACATTTGTAGCTTCTGTAATCAAGCAAGGGACACCCAATGAAGCAGCTTCCAATACTGCAGATGGCAAACCTTCGTTTCTTGAAGGATGAGCGAACAAGTGCATTTTTTTTAATAAATCATTCTTCTCTTTACCAAACTTGCTACCCCACAAAATGACTTTGTTTTGCATTTTTTTAGCAGCAATCATTTTTTCAAATTCTTCGCGCTCGTTACTATCTCCAACTATCCATAGTTTGGCATTTTTCTCTTTTTTCTGAAATGTTTCAAAAGCTTCAAGAAGCAGATCAAGGCCTTTGGTATAAATATCCAGGCGACCAACAAAACCAATAATGAAGTCGTCTTCCTTTTCAGGAATAACAGTAGTAGGTGAGGTATCAGCTTCAAACCCGTAAGGCATTAAAAATATATTTGAGGGTTTGAAAATACTTTGAATTCCATTCACCTCACTTTTTCCTATGCAATGAATTGCAGATGCTCGTTTAAGCATTGGCTTTTCAAACAAATGAAAATAAACTTTTTTCACCCATCTATTTTTCATCATCGCAATGGTATTGTACGCTCCATGCGGTGTAAATACAAACGGTACATCATGGGCAGCAAGCACAGATGAAATAGTAGAGAAGGTAGGTATCCAGCCACCATGTAAATGAAATACCGCATTTCTTTTTTTTGCAACAATCATTGCTTCAACCAACTGTTGGTCAATATTGAAAATGTTCTTTTTTGCTGGAAACAAATTAGTTTTGAAATTTCGGTCTCCGTAATCATGAGAAGGATTTTTGGTGATCCCCCAAATACTCACTTCTCTTCCTGACTTAGCCTGGTGAGTTGCCAATTGATACACTACTTTGTTTACCCCATTCATACGATTGGGATTAGCTTTTCCTAGTACGATGTGAATTATTTCCATAAGACAAATTGTTTTTTAAGTAAGGCATATTGCCAGAAAGAAATCAAGATCAGCTGATTGGTAATCAGTCCGATGATTGCTCCCCATAAATGCCATTCTTTGAGTAAAAAATTAAAAGACAGGAGGCTAAACAAAAAGGAGATGACGTAGCCAAAAAAGAAAAGATGATTTAATTCCATCATTCGAATAGCAATCCTCGTTGGGTAACCAATGAAAATTACGAAGTATAAAACAGCCATTCCTTTTACTAAAAATGCATATTCTACGTAAGATTCCCCCGCAGCGAGGTCAATAAAAAATACTGGAAACATAAACAATATTGAGAGCACACTACCAAAAACAACTGCACCATTTAAACTCATATTCCATAGATAAATCTTCGAAT
>JBLHJZ010000324.1:0-6059 GCA_047619515.1 Saprospiraceae bacterium
CGACGATTGATTCGCAGATCCGGGCGCATTTTTTTAAAACCCTGGAAACGGTTATTGAAGAGGAAATTGGTGCGAATGAGTATCGTAAATATTTTGACCAATTTTATAAAAGTGAATTTTATAAAAAATTTGATCTTCGCACTGCTCAACTAGCAGAAGAGATCAATACTATTCATTCAGGGTCGGATCAGTATGCAAACCAGAAAATTGACCAGATTTTGGTTTTAGAATTCGCTGCTTTTATCGATCACTTTTTGATCATGTATTGCCAAAAACTACATGGTATGGCTCTCCCCGAAGCTATGTTGCAATATACAAAGACCACCAGAGCAGCTGTAAATCTCCGGCAGATGTTGCTCGATTATATGGATTTTGAGAAAGAACAGGAGAAGGTGTACACTGACCTGTTGTCTATTCCGCCGGCTAAGATCAAAAATGCAATTCAGTCTTTCGTCTTTGCCCAAGCGCAGGAAAAGATCTTTTTTATTTGTGATCAAACCGTTTTTGGTTCCTGTAAGGAGGGCTTCGCCATGACGGATTCCACGCTTTATTGGAAATCTCATTTCAATCCGGCACAGTCAGTTGCTTACCATGATTTGAAAGAAATCAAAAGAGATGCGGAATGGATCAATATCAACGGACTGTTTTTCAATGTCAATAAATCCGTTAATTTTAAAATGTTGAAGTTGTTGAAAAAGCTTCGATATTTATATGCTGATTAATGGGTAAATATTTACCTTTTGATCGGTACTATCTTTTTAGACATAGTCTCCTGTCCAATCTGTGTCACTATAAAATACATTTCTCGTTGCGGGAGCGTAAATTCTTTTTCCCAAAAATCATTCATCTCACCCGGCTTAAAACTTTGATTATAGATCAGACGGTGAGTACTGTCAAACAATTTTATCTGCGCACTTTTACCTTCAGTATTTAAAATGCCTACCGTAAAATGATCGGCTACAGGATTCGGATAGACATAAAGCAGGTCAGTCACCTTTGCATCGAAAAATACTTGCCGAAGCTCAGAATAGTCGTGTTTTCCATCAAAGTCTATTTGTTTTAATCGATAATAATTATCACCTAAGCGAGGGTGTTCGTCTGTAAATTGGTATGGATTGACTAGGGTGCTACTGCCAATTCCATCTACAAAACCGATATTTTGCCAGTTGCTTCTATCAGTGGATCGTTCGACTTCAAAACCGGCATTATTATTTTCAGAAGCTGTTTGCCATTCTAGTAATACCATTTTGCCATTATGGATATCTGCTTTGAAAAAACTTAATTCGACAGGCAACGCGCCTATCAAATCCAGACTCATATCTGAAGCATTACCTGTACTGGGTATTATAGTCTCCAATCCGGTACCATCCATATTCAGTTTCTGTATTTTATAACCTCCGGATAATACCATCCAAATTTTTTGTTCGTCTAAGTCCAGGCGAAGGGTCTGGGCGTACGTAGATGCGTCATAGATCAATTGATCATTATTGCCATCCAGGTCAACTCTCATGATATCATAAGTAGTAGACGAATTCATTTGATTAAAATAATATAGATGATTGTTGGGGATATCAAGTGCCATCCCTGTAGCTTTTGCCAGTAAGAATGGTATCTCTATGGGTTCCATCTAAATCAGAACTGCCCATGTTATATGTAAATATTTACTACAGGTAGTTGTAATCCAGCAAAGGAAAAGAAATGCGGTCTTTAATTCTCTTGGAGAAGAGAAATCTGGGACATTGTTACCCGGAAAAAGCGCGAATAGGATAATTACACATTTACCTCATAAGTTTTTTGACCTCTTAGTTTTTTGACTAGCGGACTACTTTACTGTCTTTAAGTTCAATTGTCAAGTTTTCCTTATTACTCACCCCAGAATAGCTTTTATCTGCAAATTGTCCAAACAAAAAAACACCAATCCCCAAAGGCATCAACGTAGAAAATATAAAAATTAGCTCATAATAATAGCTGATAAATCCAACTGCTTGCCAAAGTAAAATTCCCTGGGAAAAAAGTAAACCTTCGCTCAATAAAAAACCACTGAGGAAGCAGATTATTCCTGTTTTTGTTATGCCTGATTTTAAATTCAACACCTTTCCATAATGCCCAAAAGCAAATAAAAAGCAGGTGACCATACCGAGTAGCATCAGGTGAAGAAATCCCATAGCGAAATTCCTGACGGTATAGGCTACCGTAGCTATATAGGGGATGACTACCGCGGTTTGTATGAATACTTTTAATAAAAAACTTAAAAAGGAAAATTTAAAAAGAGTCAAGGTCCAGGCGCTAAAAAGAGTAGCCAGCCTGGCTTTTATATTGAGGATAATTTTTATAAAATAAATAATCGCTGCGAATTGAAGCGAAACGCCCAGACTGTTAATCCAGAAAATGTAATCCTCCGGATTCGCCCAGGTGATAGCTAAGGCATAAGTGAGAAAACAGGAAGCCAGTAGTAGTCTGTAGAATAATTTTGACGAACGAATGGGGGGATTAATATCATGAACTTCCAGTATTTTGAAAAACAATCCCAATACAGCAAAGATAAACCAGCCATTAAATTGGAAATGCAAATAAAACTGAATAGCCATATGGTACATTCCCGAACCTTTGAGTCCCAGAATCATAATCGGTGCCATTCCCCAAAGTGCCATGGTCGATAGCACCATAAAAAACAGGGCAGTTTTTATAAACTTTATAGCGGGAGTGGAAGTTTGATGACCAGCTTTTAAATCCTTTAAAAATCGCCAGACGAAAATATAAGATAACACCACGTGTAATGAGGAGAAGAAAATAGAAACGGCAGTATAGCCAACTAGTGGAAATGAAATCAACATGCCCAATACCGTCAACTGCGTTCCCCAGAAAAGTATTTTATAAATCTTGGATTGTTGCTGGTCCGGGTTTAAAAAACTTTTAATTAAAAAAGTAAATAGCGCCAGATAAACCCAGCCCAACATGGCAACATGGGAATGTGCATGCAGGAAGTTCCGGAATTCTAGCCAGGAGATTTCCACGATGAATGCAAACCTCAGCAAGGCACCTATACTGGTTGCGATCAGTAGATTGAATAAACTTATCAACAACCAGTACCGGAGCGGTGAGTCTCCGGAATTATTTTCAATATTGGATTTCATTATTAATGCCCTTTCCTTGAGTTTTAACAAATTAGACTTTATACCAAAAGTTTTTGTACGTCAGAGCGGATACGAAAACCGAAAACCGAATAAAGCCTACTTTGCATCATTATCGTACATAAATTCTAAAACAGCCCTGGCATCTTCCTTGGTAAGGTTTTGATTAGGCATTCTAGTCAGGCATTCTTTAAATAAAGCATTTGCAACAGGATCTTTGTCTAGCATTACGTCTACATTCAGGGTCATGTTCATAATCCATTCTGGCTTTCGTCTTTCCGTAACGCCTTTCCATCCCGGGCCTACGACCTTTTGAGCGGTCAATCTATGGCAGGCTGCGCACTTTAATTCAAAGATGCCTTTCCCTACTGCCACCATAGCCGTATTCAGCGGGCTATTCAAATCAACATGGATTATCTCTCCAATCCCTTTTCCATCATCCGGCACCTCATCTTCGATCATACTTTTGGGTTTCTCTGTACTCCCTGTATCCGTTTCATTAGACGAGCTACCACAGGCATAAATAATAAGAATAGAAAAGAGGATCATTAGTTTTTTCATTTTAATTGGATTTTATTTTTTACTATTAATCCTCCAAAAATAACACTATTACTTCCTTTCGAGACTGATAAAAATCATTCATCTAAATGATTTTTATCATCTGTAATCCTTGTATTCTTCCTGTCCTTTGTAGATGTAAAAAGCCTCTTTTTTACAAAAAAATATTTATGTCGATTCTATACAAATGATAAATAATAAAACCTTATAACATGAAAAACAAAATTTTAAAACCTATTTTTTTCTTAGCTACTTTTGCACTTTTTTGCCTTTCTCTGTTTGTTGGATGTGGAGGCCAGTCATCATCCGGAAACCAAACGAGCGTATTGAGCAGCGATGTCGCCTCCCAGGTTTATGTGGCTCCAGGAGAATATGACGAGTTCTATGCCTTTATGTCCGGTGGATTTAGTGGTCAGCTTAGTGTATATGGCTTACCATCTGGTCGACTATTTAAAGTCATTCCTGTTTTTTCGGTTGACCCTGAAAAAGCTTATGGTTTTAATGAAGAAACCAAACCGATGCTCAACACTTCTCATGGTTTTGTCCCCTGGGATGATGCCCACCACCCTGAGCTTTCTCAAACCAATGGAGAAACGGACGGGCGATGGATTTTTATCAATGGCAATAATACGCCTAGAATTGCCAAGATTGATTTAACGACTTTTGAAACTACTGAGATCATTGAAATTCCTAATAGCGGTGGAAATCACAGTTCCCCTTTTACAACAGAGAACACGGAATATTTGGTTGCAGGGACTCGTTTCAGCGTTCCTTATCCACAGCAAGATGTAGCGATCGATAGTTACGAGGAAAATTTCAAAGGAATGCTTTCTTATATTAGTGTGAGCGAAGAAGGAGACATGGATCTGGCCTTCCAGATTTTACTTCCAGCTTTTGATTATGATTTGGCGCATTCCGGAAAAGGGAAGTCTCATGGATGGACTTTTTTTACAACCTATAACACCGAACAAAAATCAACTTTACTGGAAGTGACCGCTTCGCAAAATGATAAAGATTTTATTGCTGCGATCAACTGGAAAAAAGCAGAGGAGTATATTAAGGCCGGTAAGTATAAAGAAGTACCCACTAATTATGCGCACAATGTATATAGTGATGAAACACATACCGCTACTTCTACGATGAAGAAAACGGTAAAGGTTTTGATTCCTTCAGAATGTCCCGGACTGGTTTATTTCTTACCGACGCCAAAATCTCCACACGGGGTAGATGTTGATCCGAGCGGTGAATATATCATCGGTAATGGTAAATTGTCAGCCGATTTGACGGTGCATTCTTTTACAAAAATGCAGGCAGCAATTGCTGCGAATGCTTTTGAAAAAGAAATCGCAGGTATTCCTGTTTTAAAATTCGAAGAGGTCGTTGCAGGTGCTGTGAAAAGTGCAGGTTTGGGCCCACTCCATACTGAGTTTGATGCAAAAGGAAATGCTTATACGACTTTCTTTATTTCTTCAGAAGTGGTAAAATGGGATGTAGAAACCAGAGAAGTTTTGGACAGAGTACCTACTTATTATTCCGTTGGTCACTTGATGATACCTGGTGGTGACTCTAGAAAGCCAGAAGGAAAATACATGGTTGCTTTAAACAAAATTACCAAAGATCGTTATCTGCCTACTGGTCCTGAATTATGCCACTCTGCTCAATTGTATGATATTTCGGGTGACAAAATGAAGCTGTTGCTTGATTTTCCAACCATCGGCGAACCGCATTATGCGCAAGGTATTTCAGCCAGTAAAATTGTACCTAAGGTTAAGAAATTTTTCCCTATTGAGGAAAACAAACATGCTTACCGCTCCATGGGCGAGAAAGATGCAAGAGTAGAACGCGAAGGCAATGTCGTCCATGTATATATGACTTCGATTCGTAGTCACTTTGCTCCGGATAATATTGAAGGGATTAAAGTTGGTGATAAAGTTTATATCCACCTGACGAATCTCGAACAAGACTGGGATGTTCCGCATGGGTTGTCTGTAATGGGTGCGAATAACTCAGAATTATTAGTGATGCCAGGACAAACGGAAACCTTGCTTTGGGAACCGAAGTCAGTAGGGGTTGTACCTTTTTATTGTACGGATTTCTGCTCTGCGCTTCACCAGGAAATGCAAGGCTACATTAGAGTATCTCCCAAAAATTCCAATATTGCTTTATCGTGGAAATTGGGTGAGGATGAACCGGTACAATAGGGATTAAGTTCAAGAATTAAGTTCAAGTTCAAGTTCAAGAATCATAGAAAGTTCAAGATCAAGAATCAAGTTCAAGTTCAAAGGTACTCGCATTTTTCTTTCCCTAAAAACCAGTGCAGGGGAACTTCGATAAATTCTAAAAGCGGGCTCATTTTTCGAAATATATTTG
>JBLHJZ010000325.1:0-6058 GCA_047619515.1 Saprospiraceae bacterium
ATCAGGCAGACCAAATCAGTATCTTCCAATACATCTTCGAGTACACTAACCGGTGTATGCGGATTGAGAGCGATGCCTGCTTTGGCACCTGTAGCTTTGATTTGTTGGATTGTACGATGCAGATGAGAACAGGCTTCATAATGAACTGTAATGACATCAGCACCCGCTTCCCGAAACTGTTCGATATACTTTTCGGGCTCGACGATCATCAAATGTACATCAAGTGGCTTGGTACATACTGATTTTATGGCTTTGACAATATCCATCCCAAAGGAGATATTCGGCACAAAGCGGCCGTCCATGATATCTACGTGAAGCCAATCGGCCTCACTATTGCTGACCATTTCGAGGTCTTTGGCTAGATTCGTAAAATCCGCGGCTAATACTGAAGGAGCTATAAGATGTTTCATTTTGCAAAAGTAAGGAAGAATATATATACTTAGTGAAAATCCGGGCAGGTATTAATCTAAGTATTGTTTAATTTAAACCTATTGTCTTGTGCATTTCCTTTCGTAAAAATATAAACGTAATCACTGCTGCACCAACATCGGCAATAGGAAAAGAATACCAAATCCCATTTAAGCCAAACTGCAAAGGAAGAATAAGTATCAAAGGGATCAGGAAAAACCCTTGTTTAGATAAGGTCAACATTAATGCCGGGAGGGCTTTTCCGATGGCTTGAAAATAAGCGCTACCCAATAAATTAACGGCAAGCAGTGGCGTAGCCAAAAATATACCTCGTAAGGCTGGAATCGTTTTTCTGATAAGTTCACTGTCTTCGGTAAAAATGCTAATGATCTGAGGCGTAAACACCATAATGAGCGTAAAAACCCCCAATGCAATAACCGTAGCTGTTTTTATAGATAAAAAAATAAGCTCTTTTACTCTTTTAAATAATTGTGCACCATAATTATAGCCGAGGATGGGAACAAAACCTTGAGTAATGCCCAATACGGGAAAGTTAGCGAACATCATTACCCGGTTGATGATACCATAAGTAGACAGGGATATTTCACCGCCATATTTAAAAAGTGCGTTATTCACTACGATAGACAGGACGCTTATCGTTCCCTGCCGTGCCAGCGTTATAGAACCAATAGAAGCGATTTCTTTAATGATTGGAAAATTTGGCCGGATACGATTCAGGTTAAGCTTTAATTGTGATTTTCCTTTTATAAAAAACCAAAGCGTATATCCGGCACTAATAAAATAAGAAATGGAAGTCGCCCAGGCTGCCCCCTCTATTCCCATATCCAGCGCAACAATCATAATCGGGTCTAAAACAATATTTACCACAGCAGGAATAAGTAGCGTATACATCGCAAAACCTGGATATCCTTCTGCTCTGATCACATTATTACTCATCATAGCCCAGGCCAGAAAAGGAACCCCATAAAGCAAAATCCTAAAATAATTACTTGCCGGCTCCAGTATCTCTCCTTTCCCACCAAAAGCATTTAATATCTCCTTTTGAAAAGCAAATCCGACAATTAATAAAAGAGTGGTTAGCACAACGATCAAAAACACCTGGTTTCCAAAAGTCAGGTAAGCTTTATCATCGTTTTTCTCACCAAAGGCCCTGGAGATTATTGATGAACCGCCAATGCCAATCGCCATTCCTATACTTGAAATAAAAAAAGTGATCGGCATCACAACCGTAATCGCTGCAATGCCCAAAGAACCAACAAATCGGCCCACAAAAATAGTATCCACTATCATATAGATGGACATTACCAGTATCCCAACCGACGCAGGAATTGCCTGCTCCCTCAGTAGTTTGGCCAAAGGTTCCTTTCCAAATCTTTCTTTTTTATTCATTTGGCCGAAAAGTAATATTTTATTGGTAGAATATTTTAATAAATAACAAAGGCCTTTTTTTCTAAAAAAAAAATCGTCCATCGTTTAAAAAAACGAAATCAGGCGAATCGCTTCGCAAGCCTAGGAGGTTTCGAAATCTGCCAGGTTTTGAGATACCAGGCAGGGTGGCGAGAACAATTTTTTACGCTTGCATTCAGCAGGTAAATGGACATGCCTAGGCAATTAAAAATTTACTAGCTAAAAAGGTCACTTAGAGAATATCCAGTTCCACATGAATAATCTGTGACTCCTCCAATAAGGGCTGACGCATATACTTTGACAACAATTGAACAACAGCCAGTACATCTTTTTCACAATACACGCAGATTCGGGGCAGGTCTTTTTCATTCCAGTAGACATTGCCGACTTGGCTACCATCGATATCGTCTTTGGGAGACGGAATGCCAAAAAGATGGGTAAGCAAATTTAGAGAAGTATAATGCTTATAATCGCCAAATTTCCACATTTCGAGGGTATCGAGCAGATGCTTGGTTTCCCAGGGCTTTTTACCTCCGATATCCAAAACCGTTGGTAATTTCATCTGGTGGATCACCATTCGGCGGCAGATATAGGGAATATCAAACTCCCGGAGGTTATGCCCACAGAAGTAATGCTTATTCGGGTTGTTGTAATATTGTTCGACCAGGGTGGAAAAAGCTTCCAGGAGAGCTTTCTCATTATCACTGCCAAAAGATTTCAGGCGGAGACTTAGAACTTTAGTCGAGGGGTCGCGGACGACAATACCAACAGAGATACATACGATTTTTCCAAACTCTGCATAGATTCCCGCCTTTTCCGGATATAAATTCTTGACGGTATCTTCCTCCAGTTCTTCATCGTATTGACGCAGGATTTGTTTGCTTTTGAGTTTCCATAGCTTTTGAAACCGGTCATCCATCTCATCATAGCTGGAATACCCGGAGACTGTTTCTATATCCAGGAAAAGAACATTGGAAATATCTAAGTTTTCTAACATTGTTTGTTTTTTTTTCAAAAATATATACTGAAATCAAATTCCTTAACGTTTTACTAACATCGTAGACATTTTGAATGATAATCGCTTTCTGAATCTCTACGATTTTTAATTATAATAGCTACTGATTTCTTACCTAATATCTATTCCTCTATATAAAAACGTACAAAATAGTAAAAAACTTTTTACCATTACCACAATTTGTTTATTTTTCGGAGGTATATTATGCATACTACATAATTTAATAGAAATAGATACAATATATCTAAAAACTTAGTCGATTAGTTATTTTATCTTTGCAGAGATTTAAAAAACGTTAACAATTATCGTATTAATATTAACAATGCAAAAATAGCATTGTGCTAATTTTATTAGTCTAAATATCAAATAAAACCAAAACTGGTGATCACATACGAAATCATCAATACTAGCTGATAATTAAGCTCAAAGGAGTAAATATTTCAGTTATTTTTTAAAATCTAAACCGGTTTAATACCAATTATTAAAACCTAAAATTGTCCATTATGAGTTTTTCAAATGATTCAAAACAAAAGTTAACTGCTGTAGCGGCAGTCGTTATTGTAGCACTTTTGGGGCTGAACGCCTTTTTAATATACAATAACATGCAACACAAATCGGATAATGAAGCCTTGTCCGTTAAACTGGATGAAGCTAAATTGCTGGAAGCCGAAATCGAAAAGCAATATTATGATGCTTTGACCGAATTGGAATCGATGAGAGGTAAAGAAGAAAACCTAAATGCCCTCATTGATCAGCAAAAGGAAGAACTATTGGCGCAAAAGAATAAACTTGCCGGTTCGATCCGTACCAAAAAAGATCTCAAAGCTGCCCAGGATCAACTGACAAATCTGAGGGTACAACTAGATCAATACATTGTGGATATCAATACGCTCAAGGAGGAAAACGAAATGCTTTCCGAAGCCAACTCCCAACTGACAGAAGAAAAGGGTGTCCTTCAAAGTGAAGTGTCTAAAGAACGCCAAATGAATTCGGAATTGGTCACTGCCAAATCTGTGCTTATAAGCGAAAAAGAAACTTTGGAAAGTGAGAAAGAAAAACTGGATAAGACTGTTTACCTAGCATCTGTCATTAAAGTGAAAAATATAACGGGTACTGGTTTTAAAGAAAAAAGCAATGGAAAAGCTAAGGAGAAAAGTTTCGCCAAAAATGTGGACTACCTCCAAGTCTGCTTCGATGCCACTCAAAACGAGGTAACCAATCATGGTTTAGAACAATTCTTTATTCGGATTGTCAATCCACTTGGCGAAACATTAGCGATCGAAGATCTTGGCTCTGGTATCACCACCAATACAAAAACGGGCGAAGAAATTCGTTATACAAAGATCAAAGAACTAGATTATAATAATGAAGAAAGCAAGGCTTGTTTCCTATGGGATCCCAATACTTCTTTTTCTAAAGGTAATTATGAAGTCGAAGTCTATAACAAAGGTTACCTGGCTGGAGCTGGTACTTTTAAATTGAAATGATAGGCGAACTGATGACAGAGGACTTTTTAAAGTCGAAGATATCCGTAACTTCAATTAATTAAAAATATTGTTAAATTGAAACCCGCTTGTCACATCAGGACAAGCGGGTTCTTTTTTTAAATGACACGGTCGAGACAACTTATTCTAATGTTTTTTTGTTAAAATCGCTGATCCAATTAATCAAAAAATAAAAATAATTAAGTCTCCTACATGACGAAAGAGAAGAACCAAACAACAGGGAAAACCTTTGTGAATCCAATCGACAAAGATAAAATTGCCGAAAACCCCCACTTGCTTCCGTATGCCCACACCGTCGGTGGAGCAGTCATCAAACCAATAGATAAAGGAAGAGTAAAAGGCCTGGCGGTATCTGCTATGTATGAACAGACTGAAATGCAGCTTGATCAAATCCGGCAACAAGTGGAGTTATTAGCCAGTCAAGCCCAGGCAATTCATGACCGGGTTCGCATTTCCGAAGATATCTATCAGGCTGATATGCGTTTCAAGCCTTTAATCAGTCATACTTATCACCTATACAAGAATGCAAATAAAAAATACGTTCTATCAATGGTAGCACCTGAGCAATGGGGCAAAAAGAAGCCCTATGAGTTTATTGCGACGGTGCGGTTATTAGCTGATCATACCTGGGACGTATTAAGTACAGGAGTGAGTGAGGAGTGAGTGACGTTCCCTGATAAAATTTGACCGTTTTCCAAAAAACAAAAAGATGAAAAATGGAAAAAAGTTTAACAGGCGTCGTAAATTTAATGCAGAATTCAAAAAAATAATAGTTAGTGTAACAATGAAAATCAATAAATGAAAATCCTAAGTTTTATTTTTCTACTACTCTCTCCTACTCTTTTTATCGCTGATCCGATCGTGGAATGGCTGAGCCCGTTAGAGCACGACTTTGGGGACCTAGAAAAAGATAAACCGGTGGAACACTTTTTTAAGTTTAAAAATATCAGCGAAGCGCCTATCACCATTGATAATGTTCGAACGAGTTGTGGTTGTACAGCCCCTGATTGGTCATTAGTACCTGTAGAAGGTGGAGCAACTGATCAGCTCCGGATTGAATTTGATGCTGCAAAACCGGGTTACTTTCGCAAAAGGATCAAAGTGTATTTCAATAGCCAACGCAAAGCGGAGATTATGTACATTGAAGGTTTTGTTTTGGAAGAATAAATGAAGGAATAGTTAAGCTTTCCTCCTGCTGACTATCATTTAAATATCCCCAACTATCGTTCGTCCATAAAAGTCCGCCTATCTTCTATCTTTCCGGGTCAATCTTACCTGTTTCAATATCTTTGCACCTTGCTTGTATTAAAGTTTAATTTTCGACTATATTTGCAGCGAAATAAGGAGTCCTGCGTATAACGGAGCATTGATCAGGATTTTTTACATCATTCGAAAAATAATTTTCGATTCATACTAAAAACTAACACGTGAGTATATTAATCTTTTTAATAGTTTACTATCTACTGACCTCTTTCACGCTTCAAAAGTTATTTGTAAAAGCAGGTGAAGAAGGATGGAAAGCCCTAATACCTGGGTTAAATTTTGTCATTTGGTGCAAAATCATCGGTCGTCCCGGATGGTGGGCTGCATTGCTGCTACTACCCCTAGTCAATATTTTTATTTGGTCGGGGATGTGTGTCGATATAGTAAGGTCTTTTGGCAAGTATAGCTTTCTGGATTCTTTCCTCGCAGTAATCGCTAC
>JBLHJZ010000326.1:0-6049 GCA_047619515.1 Saprospiraceae bacterium
CGTAGCCGATCACCACCTAAGGAGCCCAAATCAATCTATCAATTGCCCTGAATGAGTGTAAAAATCATCTTCCATCGTCGGTATAAAGCCCTATCTTTGCGAAAAAGTATTCCATGCCTCCAGTTACAACTGTTTTCGAACCAATAAATACGGGTAATTATATCCTGGCAATTGTTTGTGCTATGATTGCCATTGCGTCCATTATCACCTTGGTTTTTTATAATAGAAAACCTTCAAAATCCAAAACCCAAAACGCTTCAGACACCAGCACCACCTTCCAATCCAATAAATTCAAACCCCTCGCCTCTTTGGGATTATTCTTTGTCTTTTTGATTTGCATCAGCACTGCATTTTTCAGCTGGCTTACCACTACCAGAGTGACCACCGTTACGATAAATGAAAACTACATCGAGACGAATTTTGGAAAAGTAAAATGGGGCAACATCCAGAATATCTATGTACATGACGATAAAATGGTTGCTCCTTTCTCCGGCCAGGAGGTCGGCAAAGTCACCAAAATTCTAATGATCGTGGAAATGAACGGCAAGACGCATGCCCTATCGGAGTTGAACTATGATATCAGGGAAATGGGGAGGACCATTCAGCGAATGAGGAAGGAGATTGAGGAAGGAGATTGAGGATTGAGATTGAGGATTGAGGATTGAGGATTGAGGAATAAAAATGAAGAATTTTACTCCTGGTTCAATTCTTCATTTTTAAATCCTAATTCCTCATTCTAATTTACGCAAGTGCTTTCTCCAGTCGGTAAAACTCCCGGAAGGTGATCATCCGCTGGCTTTCTTCGTCCCACAATTTATGAAAAGCCAATTTCAGACTCTTCCTGAAAGTGAGCGCGGTAACATACTTTTCGAAGATCGGGTTTTCACGATTGCATTTTTCGAGGTTATAATTAGGAATAAGTGAGCTTAAATGATGGATATGGTGAAAACCAATATTGCCAGTCAACCAATGCATCACTTTAGGTAATTTATAAAAAGAGCTGCCGGTGATAGCAGAAAGCAGGTACTCCCAATTTTCTTTCCACTGCTTATAGTTTTCCTCATGCTGGTGTTGTACGTAGAAAAACCAGATGGCAATAATTCCAAAGAACACGATGATTGGCGCTTGTACCAGTAGAAATTTTTTCCAACCAAATAAAAAACCCATGGCCACATAAATGGCAATCAATCCTATATTATTGAGGAACAAAGATTTCTTTTCTTTAGTCCAACCCTTCATGATATCGTTTCTACTGGGAATACGGTTGTGAATGGTCAGGTAATAGACCGGGCCGATAAAAAACATGATAAGCGGGCTTCGGTATATCCGGTATTTAATACGCGCTTTATTGGACAAAGCTTTATATTCTTTGACCGTTAAGGTCTCCAAATCCCCGATATCCCGGGTTTCCAATTGTCCATTATGTGCATGGTGGAAATTATGGGAACGTGCCCAATATTTATAGGGAATCAGACTGAAATAGCTACAAATCTGCCCGATCACATTATTTACTTTTCTGGATTTGAAAAAAGACTGGTGCCCACAATCGTGTTGGATAATAAAAATCCGAACGAGAAAAAAAGCATTCAGCAAGCCTAATACCAGTGTGATCCAATAAGAGACTTCAATACTCAGGTACATGAGCACCCAAAGCGCAAAAAAAGGAATGAACGTATTCAAGACCTGGGTAACTGCTTTTTTAATATTTGGCACCTGATAATCTTTGACTTTCTGTGGCCAATCTTGTAATACTTTTTTAATTTCTTCTGATCTAGTCATTTTTCTATAATTTTTAATCCGCGCAATTTTATAACTTATAATTGGATTCTCCCTATTTTTCTTCAACAAATACCTTCTTTCCGCGACTATCAATATCTAATTTTCAAATTAGGTTTTTATTTTCTATGTTTATACTCTGAAAGACCTTACGTTATTATGACTTCATTGATAACAAAAAATTAAAAATAAAATGCTAAACAAAATCGCCCTACTAGTTTGCTATCTTTTTTCAATATCATTAATAGCCCAAAACCCACCGCCTCCTTCTACCTCTGCAGAAACCAGATTAAAAGGATTTGAACAGCGAAAGACATTATTGGAACAATCTATAGTGAAGAATGTTGCCTTCGAATCCGTCGGGCCCACCGTTTTTAGTGGTCGTGTGGTAGATGTGGCGGTCAATCCTAAAGATCCGAGCATTTTTTATGTGGCTTACGCTTCCGGAGGACTTTGGTACACCGCATCGAATGGCACCCGTTTTACACCTGTATTCGACCAGGAAGCAGTGATGACTATCGGTAATATCGCGGTGGATTGGGAAAGAAATATCATCTGGGTGGGTACTGGAGAGAGTAATTCCAGTCGTTCTTCCTATGCTGGGCTGGGTATGTATACTAGCAAAGACGGTGGAAAAACCTGGGAGCATAAAGGCCTGGTCGAAACCCATCATATTGGCCGTATTATCTTACACCCCGATGATCCTAATACGCTTTGGGTTGCCGCTCTCGGACATTTATACTCTCCAAATAATGAGCGGGGGCTTTATAAAACGACAGACGGGGGCACTACCTGGCAACAAGTCTTGTTTGCCAATGAAAATGCGGGTGCAATTGATCTCATCATCGATCCGGAGAACCCAAGTACCTTGTATGCAGCGACCTGGGAAAAAACCCGCCGTGCCTGGAATTTTGTGGAAGCAGGAAGTGGCTCTGGCATCTATAAAAGTACGAATGGCGGAGATAGCTGGGCGCTGATCAGTATGGGCACCAATGGGTTTCCCACAGGAAATGATGTCGGAAGGATCGGTCTTTCGATGTATAAAAAAAATGGAGAAACCGTTTTATATGCCTTACTGGATAATTATTCCAGGCGACCAAAAGAGGCTAAGGATGACGCAAAAGATGACCTAAACAAAGATAGACTCAGAAGTATGACTGCTGCTAATTTTTTGAAATTGGAAAAGAAAAAAGTAGCAGACTATCTGGAATCCAACAGCTTTCCTGAAAAATATACTGCTGAAAAAGTAATTAAAATGGTAGAAAATGGTAAAATTTTACCAGAGGCTTTGGTCGAATATCTGGAAGATGCCAATAGCCTGCTTTTTGATACACCTGTTGTCGGCGCAGAAGTATATCGCTCTGATAATGAAGGCGCTACCTGGTATAAAACCCATGAGGGATACCTCGATAATCTTTATAATTCTTATGGTTATTATTTCGGCACCATCAGGGTATCTCCTCATAATCCGGATAAAATTTATATCGCAGGAGTGCCCGTTTTACGATCTGAAGATGGCGGAAAAACTTTTAAAAATATAAATGGCGATAATGTCCATGTAGATCATCATGCGCTGTGGCTCAATCCAAATCGGGATAAGCATATGATACTCGGAAACGATGGCGGCACGGTTATCTCCTATGATGACGGAGAAAGCTGGATTCGATGTTCAACTCCTGCCGTCGGTCAATTCTACACGGTAGTCCTCGACGATGCAAAACCTTATAATATTTATGGTGGCCTCCAGGATAATGGCGTCTGGGTCGGATCGAGTAATTATAAAGCCAGTGATGCCTGGCAACAAAGAGGGCAGTATCCCTACCAATCCATCATGGGTGGGGACGGGATGCAGGTTGCTATTGATAGCCGAAACCGGAATATTGTATATACGGGTTTTCAATTCGGTAATTACTTCCGGCTCAATCGGGCAACGGAAGATAGAAAGTACATCACGCCAAAACAGGAATTAGGTGCCCGTCCTTATCGATGGAACTGGCAGGCACCGATTCACCTTTCGGTACATAACCAAGACATCCTTTATATGGGCGCCAATAAACTACTGCGCTCTTTCAATCAGGGGGATGACTTTGAGGAGATTTCCGCAGACCTGACTTCCGGTGGCATCAAAGGGGATATTGCCTATGCTACGCTCACTTCGATCCATGAGTCTCCACTTAAATTTGGCTTACTTTACGTAGGAACCGACGACGGATTCATCCATGTGACTCCTGATGGGGGCAATACCTGGGTACGTATTTCAGATAAGCTGCCTAAAAAAATGTGGGTCACCAAGGTACAGGCTTCGCAGCATGAAAAAAGCCGGGTCTTTGCTTCTCTCAATGGCTATCGCTGGGATGATTTTAATGCTTATGCATATATGTCCGACGACTATGGCAATACCTGGACTACCATCGGAACAGACTTACCAAACGAACCGGTCAATGTAATCAAAGAAGATCCCAAAAATCCGGATATCTTATATGTCGGAACCGATCACGGTGCCTATGTTTCTCTCGACCGGGGAAAATCCTTTCTGGCGATGCAAGGCGGATTACCTGCGGTAGCGGTACATGACTTAGCCATTCACCCTAAAGCGAACGATCTGGTTTTAGGAACACATGGCCGCTCTTTTTGGAAGGCTAACGTCAACGAACTGCAACAGCTAAATAAGGAAGTTTTAGCAAAAACAATTCATCCTTTTTCGATTGATAAAAAAAGGTATTCCAGTCGCTGGGGCAGTATCCGCAACCAATATACCAAAGCTTTTGAGCCTGCTATAAATATTCCGTTTTATACTTCAAGCCCGGGGAACATGGCTATCGCTATCAAAACGGATAAAGGAGATATTTTAAAACAACTGACTCACAAAGCAGACCAGGGCTTGAACTATCTGAAGTACGATTTGAGTATTGAAAAAAGCAGTTCCGAGATTTATCAACAGTATCTGAATACTGATCTCAAAGAAGGGGATTCGCCTATTGAATTAAAGGATGCGGATAATGGTACACGCTATTTGCAAGCAGGAAAATATATCGTGGAATTGAGCAAAGATGGTGAAGTGGAGAAGGTGGATTTGGAGATTGTGAAAAAATAGGCCACACCGCTAGACATTTGTAGATAAGCAGCTCCTCCTTTAGGGACAGAGCATCAATTTAGGAGGCTGGGAGGTGGACTTAGGAAAAATGTCTAGCGATGTGGAAGTCGGTAGTTATTCGGGAGATCTTATTTTAGTTCAATTACCTTGAATGAATCTAAAGGCGGAATAACCTTTGTCGAGAATTTCTATATTCTCAAAGTCAGCACTTGCAAATTCTTCCATGATAAATAAAGTACCTTTCAGATTCAAATTCTCTTTTATAATACCTTCTACATAGCCATATACAATTACTTTAGCAGAAGCTTCAACAGTAAGCAGCCCATTGGATGCTATGCGGATGGAATTCAATTCGATAATCCCTTCTTTGATGACAGGATCTGAAAAGGTAGAGGTTGACACATCGGGAATATTCACATCAGAAAATTCATTGGGCACCCTATTATTACTCCAGTTTCTGGCTTCATTCCAGTTAGTTTCTTTACCGGGAGTACCTCCTTTCCAGGTTACAGATTGCTGAGCAAATGTGAAGGTTGTGGTAAGGGTAAGAATGGCGATTAATAAAATTTTCATGATAAATTATTTTAAACTTTTATAATTCGCGCGTGAAGGCATGTACATCTGATCATCTTCCTGAATGGCTTTAAGGGCATTGACTTTAGCTGGCTAGTGTTTTTAATATTGAAATTAAAGAAAGGAACCCTGTAATAGTTGCGTCCAGACAGGGTTCCTCCAATCCTACTACTTTAAAAAAACACTTGCTTCTTGATCGTCTGCGTTACAGGGTGATTGATAGAATGCAATCCCAACTAGCTCTTGTAGTGCTATATTATAAACGATTGCGAAATATTCTCCTCCACAGATACAGGTTATTTCGTTCCCCGTACTATAGGGAAGCCCATTTTGATACCACCGTATAGCGTATTTGTCAGGGTCTGAAAAGGTATCCCAATTCGCAGGATTATAAACGATTAGTGATTCTCCACGGAGGGTGCAAGCATTAGCTTGAATGGCTACTCTAAAGGTAGCTGAAGGAGTATAAGTTGTCACTTTTCCAGTATTATCATTATCAAGAATGGTATTTGAGTTTAAACCAATCAAATGCAATACCTCATCATTAACAGGGAAGTATTGCTTGGCTTGCTGAAGTGAGCAACCCTTAGGATTGACAATTCCAAA
>JBLHJZ010000327.1:0-6028 GCA_047619515.1 Saprospiraceae bacterium
CCCCCCCAATAATACTCAAAAATAAAATCCCTGCCAGTAGGGGAGCTAAAATAGAAACGATCATAAAAATATAATAACTCCTCGGTACTTTTGAGGGCTCTATCATTTCCGAAATGGCTGCGATGATCAAGATCGCTGCAAAGATGACTACAAAAATGACAGATATCAAGGTAGCTATATAATCACTAATCAGCCACAAACCGATATAAAGTACAAACTGTATTAAAAACCATTCAATTGGCCGTAGTTTTAGCATGTCCAGGTGTTTTAAACCGATCTCTTTTAATTTACAAAGTATTAAACCCTTTAAAACCTTGAAAGTAAAGAAAAATAAAACATATTTCCTATACTTCTGAACATATGATAAAAGATCGAGCCCCTTGGGTCTTTGCATAATGTCCAGTTGTATAACCAAAAAAATACTTCTTAATTGGAAAAATGTCAAAATGGTATCTATTTTGTGGCTTTTTGTGCTAAGGAGATTAGTCTCCTGAAAAAGCGATTAATGCAGAATTGCGGCACTTTGACACTTTATTAATTAATCCTTAATAGTTCTTTCAACAATAATGAGAGAATATTCTTACGTTTACAAAATGGAGTAACTTTCCATTCGCAAAGATATGCCTGAGGGCATTTTGATAGTCCCAAGAGACTTTATCCAGGTAAATATTAAAAAAATATATGCGGTTAAAATTTTCCTTTCCCTTGTTTTTCATTATTGCAGCTAATATTGGTTTCTCCCAAGAGCCCCCTTCTTCCGAAAAGGACATAGAAAAAGCCTACCAGAAAAGAATCACAAAAGAATATATCTATAATGTGTATATCCCACAAGACCTGACAGATGCTTTTGTTCAGCTCAATAAACTCATAGATAAGGAATCGAAAAAGAATTTTAAAGAAGTAAATGAAGGTGTTGCGGTTAAAAAACTTCATTTTAGCCTCGGGCGGTGGATGATTTACAATTGGGGATTTTATGAAGGATCCAGACTTTCTCATTCTATCCGACAGATGGGCATATATCACCCCGACGAGATGGCTCGTTTTATCATAATCACTTATCATCGCTATCTGAATAAAGAAGAATTGAAAGTAAAAGAGTTGATTGAGCAGTTTGCCGAACAACAGGAAAAAGCGAAAGAAGCCAGGAAAAGCAGGGGGAAGGTAATCTTTGAAGAGAAAAGGAAGCGGCAAGATGGAGGAAAATAAAAAAAGGACAAACTATTTCAGTTTTCTCCTTAATAGCCCTTGATTAGGCAATAAGAACACTTTTAGGTAGTCAAACCCGATGTTTTTGCACCTCTAAAAGAGGGGATTCCTGATTTATATTCAAACAATTATCCCCAGTACTTTTTTTTGATTCCTATTTATTTCTACTTTTGCAGTCCATTAGATTATTCAAATGCTTCAAAATGTATCTGGTTCTCTAAATCTTCTTGTAGTTTTTCTGTAATATAATGGCATTATAAAAAAGAGGTGTATTGCCTCGAAAGAAACATAAAATCATAAGATAGCGTACGCTTTAAGGGATGGGAAATTAAGTGTACTATTCCTAAGCGTACAATATTTTAAATAATAAAGATATAGATCATTGACCTATGGCCAAAAATTTATTAATTGTTGAGTCACCTGCGAAAGCTAAGACTATTGAGAAATATCTGGGTGGAGATTTTATCGTAAAGTCGAGCATGGGGCATATCCGTGATCTGGAAAAAGGTAATAATGCTATAGATAAGGAAAATGGGTTTGAACCCAAATATATAGTCTCTCCGGATAAAGCCAAAGTCGTAAAAGAGCTCAAAGATGCGGTGAAGCAAGTGGATGAAGTATGGCTCGCAACGGATGAGGATCGGGAAGGAGAAGCTATCTCCTGGCATCTTTGCAAGGTATTAGGGCTCGACGAGCATACCACTAAGCGGATTGTTTTTAGAGAAATCACAAAACCTGCCATACTACAGGCCGTCCAAAATCCCCGAAAATTAGACCTTAATCTCGTAGATGCTCAACAGGCACGGCGAATTTTGGATCGACTGGTAGGATTTGAATTGTCTGAATTGCTATGGAAAAAGGTAAAAGGTAAACTCTCCGCAGGAAGGGTTCAGTCCGTTTCTGTTAAGATTATTGTAGAAAGAGAAAGGGAGATTATGGCGTATGAGTCAACTCCTTTCTTTAAAATCACAGCGATTTTTAATGTGAAAAACGAGCAGGGGAGAGCAGTCGCTTTAAAAGCGGAGCTTCCTTTCAATTTTAATGAGCAGCAAGATGTTGAAGCTTTCCTCAATAAAGCCAATGGGGCTACTTTTGCCATTGATAATATTGAGATAAAGCCAGTCAAAAGAAATCCTTCGGCTCCTTTTACTACCTCTACCTTACAGCAAGAGGCGAGTAGAAAGCTTGGGTTTTCCGTTAACCGTACCATGCAAAATGCCCAAAGATTGTATGAACAGGGGCATATCTCTTATATGAGAACCGACTCTACCAGCCTGAGTGAGACGGCAATCCAGAGCATTGCCCTGGAGGTTGAGGCCAAATTTGGTAAAGATTATGTGAAGATCCGAAGATTTAAAACGAAAAAAGAAAATGCCCAGGAAGCACACGAAGCGATCCGGCCAACGGATATCAGCGCACAGCAAGTGACTAATGACAGAGATCAGCAAAAATTGTATGAGCTGATCTGGAAAAGAACGATTGCTTCTCAAATGGCGGAAGCGCTACTGGAAAAAACAATTGTTGATATTGGAATCTCTTCTATGCCTAATCAATTTTTGAAAGCAGAAGGGGAGGTTTTAAAATTTGATGGCTTTCTTAAAGTTTATCTCGCGGCAAAAGAGGATGATGACGATGATGAGCAAGAAGAAGCAAAAGGTATGTTGCCTCCATTGAACGTCGGACAAGTACTGCAACTACATGAAATGACAGGTTTGGAGCGATTTACCCGCCCTCCTTCCCGTTACACGGAAGCCAGCCTTGTTAAAAAAATGGAAGAATTGGGTATCGGCCGACCTTCGACTTATGCACCCACGATCAGTAAGATCATGGAAGCGAATAGGGGTTATGTCTCCAAAGAAACCCGTGATGGGGTGGAACGAACCTTTAAGGTGTTAAAGCTAAGAGACGGAAAGGTCTCCACTTCGACAGATACAGAGATGACCGGAGCTATTAAAAATCGATTATTGCCCAGTGATATAGGAATGCTGGTAAATGATTTCCTGTCAGAGCACTTTAGCGATATTATGACGTATAGCTTTACGGAGGGAATCGAAAAGAATTTTGATAAGATAGCAGCAGGAGGCCAGCGCTGGAATGAAATGATTGGCGATTTTTATAAGCCCTTTCATGCCACGGTAGAGGATACTTTAGAAAATGCGGATAGAGCAACCGGTGAACGTATTCTCGGTACAGATCCGGAGAGCGGAAGAACTTTATTAGTCCGTATGTCCCGATTTGGTCCCCTGGTACAAATAGGGAAAACCGAAGAATTGGGAGAAGACGAAAAACCTAGATATGCCAACCTTCGTCCTGGACAATCACTCGAAACAATTGAGTTTGAAGAGGCAAAGGATTTGTTTAAATTGCCCAAAAATCTGGGTGACTATAAGGACAAAGAAGTAATAATCGGTATTGGTCGTTTTGGCCCTTACGTGAAATACGATGAGACTTTTATCTCCTTGGTACGTGGGACGGATCCCCTCGAAGTGACCATGGAACAAGCGATAGAATTGATCGAAGAAAAGAAAAAAGCGGATGCTCCTGTCGGTACTTACAAAGGCATGCCAATCACTAAAGGTAAAGGCCGCTTCGGGCCATTCCTCAAATGGAACGATATATTTATCAATATCCCGGCGAGGTTTGAACCCGAAACGATCACGCTGGAAGAGATGTACCAGTTGATTGAGATAAAAGTCGAAAAAGAAGCCAACCGCTATATTCACAAATGGGATGATCTCAAAGTCGCCGTGGAGAATGGCCGCTGGGGACCTTTTATCAAGTTCAATAAGAAAAATGTCAAGATTCCCAAAATAGATGGGGAGCGCATCACGCCTGAACAAGCGAAGGAAATGACGCTCGAAGAAGTGAAAAAATTGGTAGAGGCAGAATATCCTGACGCTTTTAAGCTGAAAGAAAAGAAGAAAAAAGCGCCGGCTAAGAAGAAAGCGCCCGCAAAGAAAAAAGCGAAATAATTTAGGATTTTAGATTGAGGAGTTAGGGTTTCCATAACTCCTCAATCCCCAACCCTCAATCCCCAATCCTCAATCCTCAATCCTCAATCCCCAACCCTCAATCCTCAATCCCCAACCCTCAATCCCCAATCCTCAATCCTCAATCCTCAATCCTCAATCCCCAACCCTCAATCCTCAATCCTCAACCCTCAATCCCCAATCCCCAATCCCCATTCCCCAATCCTCAATCCTCAATCCCCAATCCCCATTCCTTATCAAAACGTCGCCCTGACCTGCGCCCGGCCCACATGCACAATATTGGCCACCCCGCTTTTCCGGCCCTCATAGCTCAACACCATTTGGATGTTTTTACCCAGCCGGCGGTCAAAGGAAAAATCCCAGAGATAATTCTCTCCATTCCGGAGTCCTTCCAGCATTGCAAATTCCAGGGAAGAATTCGCCATACCATTAAAATTAATCCGCACATAAGAGAAACTGGTTCGAAAGGAACTTTTTGAACTCTGGTTGAAAGTGGTTTCCAATTTGAAATCATGAATAATTGCTGTTTCGCCTCCTTCCGGGAGTATATTTTTACTGGTTTGAAATTTATAAGACAGGATATTTCTGAAATTTTTACTGACTAAAAAAGTGAATTCAGGCGCAATTCGGTAGAATTCAATATCATAGTCCCGGTTGTTAAAAAACTCTGAATCATTGCTCCGGTTGCCCCTTGAAAAGCTGACGATGTTGCTGATCTTTCGGGTGATATTCCATCGGGTTTTAAAAAATTGCTCCGTACTCAGCCGACTTTCAAAACCGGTAGTTAAAACGACTTTATTCTGATTATTGCTCATCCCGAGCTGAATGTCGTATTTCGAATCTCCCTGATTGAAAAACAGCGTGTTTCTAATAGCGGAGGTAGTCGACACCAGCGAAGTATCGGCGATATCCAATTGGAAAGGATTCCAGGCAGCAATGTCATCAGCCTGCCTGGTCTTTCTGACAATCCGCAAAGTCGACTGGGAGGAAAATCTACTAAAAAATTTCTTTGTTCCTTTTTTCTGGTACCAGAGTGATCTCGGATCGATACGGAGGCTTTGGTTGAGGGATACATTATTGGTTCGGATAAAATCATCTGTAAAAATCGACAGCCTGATGATATTGGCTTCATTTTGAAAAACAGCTTCTTCGATCTCATTGATTTGTGGGATACTGTCTCCGTTCAAATCGGCAATCCAGGTATACACGCCTTCACCGGGAGCGACAGGGAGGTACTGGAACTCTTGCTTGCGCTCCTGCCCGGAACCAATCTCGTAATTAGTAGATGAGCGAATTGCCCCTTTGAAGAGACTTAGGGAATGTTCCAGTCGTCCGAGGAAAGTCTCCTGGGCTTCGAGATTAGTCAGCAGGGTATCGGCAATTGCCAGCTTTCGATAGGAAAGATTCCAACGAAGGGCAGAAGCTTTGCTCTGTCTCCAGTTCCCGTTGATATTAAATTCCTCCGCCACTGTATTTTGTAAAAAATCGGTATTGACCGGCGCATAATCATATCGCTTCCGGTAATTAGCACTGACCATGAAATCTTCATTTTGCTTACTTTCAATATAGATTTTATAAAGGTCATAATAAAAACTTTGCTGGCTAAGGGTGTCTGAATCATTGGCAAAACGATCATTCTTTTCCCGTTCGCCATATACGCCTAGTTTCCAGTTGTCCAGTTTTTTAAAAATCTTGGATATATCCGCTTTGGGTCGAAAAAAAGTACTGCGCTCCGTTGTCGCATCGGTATTCAACAAATTGCCCTGAAGATCAAGGGCAAAGCCATTTTTTTTAATATTCAGTCGGCTAAAATGTTTGGTCCCCGTATAGAG
>JBLHJZ010000328.1:0-6018 GCA_047619515.1 Saprospiraceae bacterium
AGGTCGAAGGGCTCCGGGTAAACGGGGTCTCCGCTGCCTTTCTAAATTCTTCTTTGAGTAGTGCCGATCAAAATGCGGTAGAGAACGATGTCTATAATGGCAATATAAAATTGCTTTATGTCTCCCCTGAGAAGCTGGTTTCTCAAAGCTTTTTGCCCATGCTCCAACAGACCACTATCAGTTTATTTGCCATAGATGAAGCGCACTGTATTTCCTCCTGGGGGCACGATTTCCGGCCAGAATACAAAAAATTAAAGTTTTTAAAAAAGCAATTTCCTGCGATCCCCATTGTAGCACTGACGGCTACCGCTGACAAGATTACCCGAAGAGATATCGTCAAACAACTCGGCCTGGAATCACCGAAAGTTTTCCTGGATTCTTTTGACCGGCCTAATATCAGCCTGACCGTCAGGCCCGGGCAGAAAAGGCTGGAACAAATTATAGCATTCATTCAAAAGCATCCGGAGCAGGCAGGTATTATATATTGCCTGAGCAGAAAATCTACCGAAGAAGTAGCTAGTAAACTCCGGGAAAAAAAGATAGATGCCACCGCTTACCATGCAGGACTCCAATCCGAAGTCCGTTCAAAAGTACAGGAAGATTTTATCAAGGATGAAGTACAGATTGTCTGTGCTACGATCGCTTTCGGAATGGGCATCGACAAATCCAATGTGCGTTGGGTGATCCATTATAATCTCCCTAAAAATCTGGAAGGCTATTATCAGGAGATTGGTCGGTCGGGTCGTGATGGTGCAAAGGCAGATGCATTACTCTTTTACAGCTTCCGGGACGTCACAGTCATGAGAGATATTATCTCCGGCAATCAAAGTGAAAATGAAGAGGTGCAACTTTCCAAGCTGGAACGGATGCAACAATATGCGGATTCTTTAATATGCCGGCGAAAGATATTGTTGAACTATTTTGGTGAAAACCTCGACAAGGATTGTGGTAATTGCGATGTTTGTAAAAATCCTCCGCAACATTTCAACGGTACAGTGATCGCCCAAAAGGCGCTTTCCGCAGTAGCTCGTGTCGGCGAAAAAGTGGGTATCCGCCTTTTGATTGATATCCTTAGGGGTTCACAGAAAAGGGAGATCCTCGAAAATGGTTTTGATAAAATAAAAACCTACGGCATGGGCGCTGATATCTCCGCTTATGACTGGCAACACCTTATCGCCCAGTTGATCAATCTAGGTTTGCTAGAGATAGCCTATGACCAGCGGAATGTACTTAGGCTAACTCCTCAGAGTAAGGAAATCCTTTTCAATGAGAAAAAAGTACAGCTCGTCAAGATGGCGGATATCAAACAAAGACAGGAAGCAGAAAAATCCAAAGTCAATAAAAAAACGGTCAAAGAACGGGTTCGCGATGAGTTGTTTGAAGTCCTGAGACAGTTACGGCGGGAAATTGCCCGTAAAAGTGGCATTCCCCCTTACCTCGTTTTTTCCGATGCATCCCTGGAAGAAATGGCCGCCAGTCGACCATCGACTGCCTATGACTTTTCGCAGGTCTCGGGTGTGGGTGAGAAAAAACTCCAGCGATATGGTAAAGTGTTCATGGATGCGATCCTTGATTTTGTAAGTCAAAAAAGTACGGAAGACGTACAGATGGAAGGGGCAACTCAACTGGCCACTTTCCAGTTGTACAATCGTGGATTTTCTCCAGAACAAATCGCATTACAACGAGATATCTCCGAACAAAAAATCTATGATCATCTGGTAAAAATGTATGCAAAAGGTCACGGAGTGGACATCAAGAGATTTGTCAAGACAGAAGAGATTCAGCAGGTGGTCAAAGTGGTTTCGGTTTTAGAACCGCCTTATAAATTGAGGGAGATATTTGATGCACTGGATGGGAAGATGCCATATCATAAGATTCGGTTTTCTTTGGCTTATTATTATAAGAAATCGTAAGGAAGTTTGACGGAATTAAACGGCTTTGTTGCATAAATAAATTTGATAGACCTCCGGTTATTTTTAATTAAATCAGGAAGCAATTTTTACAGAAATGGGCATACCTACTCTTTGTCATTTTATTTTAATTGCGGCTTCTATTTTTTGTTTCTCAAATATTCTTGAATAAAGTGTTGGCCCAAAAATGATTTTAAATCTATACATTGCTGTTTCTGATAAACTCCGCCTATGATAATTACTGGCTTTCTTCCATTCTTCCCTTCCAATTTCGTCTATTTTTTCGAGTATTTTATTTCTGTCCAAATCCAATAATTTATCAAATTCATCAACCCAATAAATTGCATTTTCCTGTGGCGGAATTATCCCTTCTATTCCTAATCCTTTTAATAATTCTCATATTTCGTAAGTATCATAAGCTCCGTCCCCACTAAATTTATCAATTGGTGATTTTACTTGCTCCAGCATATCTTTTACCTGCTGTGCATCTCCAGCTCCTTTCCCATTTTCTGTTAATACCTGAGCATGTATTAATCCCGTTTTTTCATCCACTCCCAAATCAAGTTTTCGCCAGGTCCTGCGCTTGCTTATTCCATGTTTCCTCGTTTTCCACTCTCCTTCTCCTTCTCCATATACTTTTAAGCCCGTTGAATTAACTACTATATAGATTGGGGCTTTTGATTTTGGCACTTCTATATCCACCTCTAAATCTCCTGCCCTTCGGCATATTTGCGTATAACAGGGCTTTCCTATATCAAAGCCCATCAGTTTTATAATTGACCCTGCAAAGCCTTCTAATTGACGGTAAGGCAGTTTAAGTACCGCTTTTAGGCCTAGCAGACATACTATTCATTCGTCCGAATATACATATTGGGCACCTCGTTGATCCGGACCATCGTAATACGAGGAATTAACACTTCTTCATCTATCCATATTGTAATATCGCCCCGACCTACCAAAGCCTTATTGTAAGACGGCCAATTTGTTACTTTGTATTTATCTTTTTGCTTTGTTTCTTCTTTTTCAACTGATTTCGATGCTATCTTTGTCATAGATCAAGGTTTGTACGTTTTGTTTGTTGTAATTCAAAAATACAAAACTTGGCATATCTTTTTACTTTGATTCATGCAACAACGTCACATTTTAAAATAAATAATTGCCTTATGGTATCAGGAGTTTGGGTTCTTAAAGATGGAAGAGGATATTCTCAAAGTACATCATTTATGATAAAGCTTATCAAGCATATACATAAAGAGCTCTCTATAATGGAGAAAGCTGAAGCATTTACCGAGTATTTAAAAAAATACATTTTCACTGATAACCTTGAACCAAATGGGGCTGGAGGTTTTAATAATAAAGCAACGGGAGAAGCTGTAATTATGGATATTGATCTTAGAGAATTTACTCCAGAGAATCAAGGTTTATTTTGGTTAGCTTCTCAATATCGATTGAAGAAATTGGTAATAAATAATGATAGAAAAGATTCCTCTATCATAAAAGAATTAAAAATTCTTCTTGACATGAATAACCGAGCAAATCGTGGCGAAGATCCTAGAAAATCGAATCATATGGAATTTATCACTCCACCAACAGGAAATAAGAATGGCCCAGGATGGGATCACGAAAATTGATATTATATTGAGAGCATATTGGTGATTTAGTAATCGGCCTGCAAACATCATTTTTCCAAATGCTATTAGTTTCCTAAATATATCCAGCTCCAGCTAAGACATGCCCCCACCCTCGCTCCACATACTGAGGCATATCATTTTTTCGAGTCCAAATATCTACTAGATTTACTTCCCAGATTTTAGTGGTTCTGTAGATTATTTCGTTTCCAAAATTGAGTATAGCAAAAGTTCTATAATAATAAACCGTCATGCATTTATGGGACGAGGACTTGTGCATCGTTGTACGGGTTTAATCAAAAACAGGATATCTTCGAACAGACCGTCTTCGATCACCTCGTCAAGTTATACGCAAAAGATGATGGAATAGATATCAAACGATTTGTAAGCACTAAAGAAATTCGGTTAGTCTTCAAAGTAAACGAAACCCCGGAGCCGCCTTATAAAATCCGTGGAATCTATGATGCTTTACAGGAAAAGATGCCTTATCACAAAATCCGGTTTTCATTAGCTTATTATTCCTAGAAAAATCTTAATCTCCAGCATTTATTTTAACAAGTAATTTTCATTACTTCAAATAATTTTACTACATTGCACCAATGTACTCCGTTCTTAACATTAGGGTTTTTTATATTACATCTTGTATAACCCTAGAAAAAACACTTTATTGTGACTGTATTCAGACATATCTACCGGTATGTCCTGAATACTTTTTTAATAATTGGGGAATGAAAATTCTTGCTTGTACTGGTATACACCATGCTCTCTGAGTGAAGGGCTGATGCCATTAAATTGGCGTCCTCGTGGAAATTAATGGCCGGTGTATCAATAATAGAAAGCGTAGTATCTCCATCTCAACATTATTCACCATAAAGCAATTTCCTGCGCGCAACTTCATCAGCGGCCTGCTGCTTACATTTTTCCTGCCTCCATGCACTCTGCCAGCCAGCTATGTCTTTGTATTTTGAGAAAAGGGTTTCCATATCATCCAGATTTGAAATTCTCTGGTAGGTCCAGACATCATGCCACACGTAATCATAATATTTTCCGGCAGGTGGTTCCCATTTATAAGCATCTGCATGAATAATGGTACAACGTTCTTCCTGTTCAAAAAGTGGAGCGATAAAATCTACCAACGATTTATCATATTCTATGACCGTAAGATCCTTTAGGGTTTCTTTTTGTAAAAGGTGAACATTACACATACCCATACCAAGCCCGTTGATCAAAACGGAACCTTCTGCGATCGTTAAAAATGCTTCAAAATCATCAACAATTTCAGGGGTGTTCATCATCATATTTACCCCCTTTCGAGTCAGTTTTTGATACCTGATCCCATTTTCATGGTAAGTTTCGATGGCGAGATCGCCTTGTTGGCGTTCGGGGAAGTTGAGTTCGATGTGCATTTTCAATCTATTTTTTGTAAAGTATCTATTTTTCGCCAAATATAATGAATTTATTAAAAGGCCAATTGTTTTTTTCTATTGCTAAGTTTTAACAATATCACATCGTGGAAGGCAAATCACTTTTTAGCTTTTATCAAATTAAAAAAAATGAGTATTTGTTTTTTATTCTTTGTGAAAAGTATTACATTTATCATTCAAATAATCAATTACCCTGTGATCGTACTCAATCGTTGATAAGTTCAATTTATCCCTGAGATGTAGTACGACTTCAAAAAACACCCATTATGACACCGATTTCAAAAAAATTAAAAAAATACCGCTCTATTAATAAGGGCGTAGTCAAAGCGATCAGTATAAGCTCCGGCTCTACCTTAAAACTGGCAGCTTCTATTCCGGTTATTCTCTTGGCTTCTTATTCATCAGTTTCCGCACAATGCGAATCGGACATTGCGAACACTCAGGTCATTCCCTTTAGCGGTGGTCCCGCAATTGGTTTTGATTTCGATGTGAATAATGCAGATGGGGCAGGTGACGATTTCAGGATTTGGGACCAGGGGTTGCCGTCTTCACACGCTATAAAGATTAAAATTCTCAACCCAAATCTGGAAATATTGCGAACAACTCCTTTTAGCGACAACTCCGCTTATGCCAGAAGAGTTACTAATACCACTGCTTGTCAATCATTCACTTCCACACAAGGGGGGGGAAATGATTTTTTCGTAGGTACAGCCAATGCCGACCTGTTTTTGAATGTGCAGATCAATGGAGCGTCAGGGCAATTTGCTAATGGACTTAACGGAGGATATTTAATATTTAAACATAAAACTACCGGGTTCCTGGGATTCCTCAACTTAGAGTACGATTTTATTGGTGGTAATCATACAGTAACAATGCTTAAGGGAGCATTAAATGGTGCTGCGGGGTGTATAATCCCTGGTGATTGTACGTCTCTACCTGTTGAAATTATTGATTTCAAGGTAATGGAAGCGGGAGAAAACGTGGATCTGAATTGGGTAACGGAATCCGAAATCGAAAATGCTGGATTTGAAATCCAGCGAAGTGAAGACGGAAATA
>JBLHJZ010000329.1:0-6001 GCA_047619515.1 Saprospiraceae bacterium
CCCGATGCAAAAATTGAAAAACACCGAGCTGGTGATCTCTACGATATGATCGAATGTAAATACGTGACCGTCAAACCTGCCGGACAATGGAACAAAGCCCGACTCATCATCAATAACGGCAAAGCGGAACACTGGCTCAATGGCCGCAAAGTAGTCGAATATGAAATGTTCACTGACGAGTGGACCGAAATGATCGCCAATAGCAAATTTAAAGATATGCCGGATTTTGGGAAAGCACGGAAAGGGCATATCTCTTTACAAGATCACGGAGATCCTGTATGGTTTAGAAATATTAAAATCAGAGAAATTAAGACTTTGCAATAGTTATCGCCTTTTGCATTTTTATTTACTAATTTAAAATATCAAACAAAACGAAAAACAATTATTTATTATGGAATCAATTAACAAGAACAGGTTATTTTATGGAAGTTGTTTTGCACTTATTGTTACTGCAATGACATTTGCCATTCGAGCAAGGTTAGAAACAGTTTTTGGACCTGATGAAGGAGGAATGGGGCTCACCTTAGAGCAGATCGGCTGGGCTTTTACGCCTGCTTTTTGGGGCTTCACCCTTGCAATGATGTTTGGTGGGCCTTTAGTAGATGCAGTAGGTATGAAAAAAATTGTTTGGCTTGCTTTCGCCACTCATGCCGTCGGAATCATCTTAACAATTATGGCGACTAGCATGACTTCCCTTTTTATTGCAACGCTATTTGTTGGGATAGGAAACGGAATGGTAGAAGCAGTCTGTAACCCTATGGTTGCGAGCATGTATCCAAAAGAAAAGACGAAAATGTTGAACCGATTTCATGTATGGTTTCCTGGTGGAATTGTAATTGGATCTGTCGTAGGATGGTTGGTAATGGATATAATGGGATTAAGTTGGCAAATAATGGTCTCCACGTTATTCGTCCCAATGATTATTTATGGCGTAATACTCTTAGGTCAAAAATTTCCTGTTACTGAGCGAGTCGAAATGGGCGTAAGCACTGGAAAAATGTGGAGTAGTATTGCTACCCCTTTATTTCTTTTTATTGCTTTTTGTATGTTATTAACTGCTGGTACTGAGCTTGGAACAAACCAAAGAATAGAAACTTTACTGAAAACATCCGGGACTAATGCGCTATTAGTTTTAGCCTTTATTAATGGTATCATGGCTTTAGGTAGATTATTTGCAGGTCAAGTTGTACATCGTCTCAGTATCTCTGGAATGCTACTTTTTTCTGCAATTTTTTCATTCATTGGGTTAACATTATTGACTCAGGTCTCTGGATCAATGACCTTCGTAGCAGCTGCAGTATTCGCTGTAGGTATCACTTTCTTTTGGCCAACAATGATCTCTTTCGTTGCTGAAAACATCCCTGAAAGTGGCGCATTAGGCTTATCTGTAATGGGAGGATTAGGAATGCTTTCTGTTTCAATTATTTTGCCGATTATGGGTAAAATGATGGACGATAGTATGAGTGGTCAAGAGACTATTCAGGTTATGTCAATACTTCCAGCCATTCTCATTGTACTATTTGGAGGTCTATATTTTTATATGAAAAGTAGAAACACTCCCAGCACATAAGTTCTCTTTTTAAAAAGAGAATTTCCAAAAACCCTCCGGTGAATATTCGCAGGAGGGTTTTTGTTTCTGTTAAATCTCTTTTTATAAAAATATTAAATAGCTTATGCAAGCATTTTAAAAACATAACCATGAAACCAGCATTTCTTTTTTCTACTCTCCTAATCGGAACATTAATCCTCTGCTGCTGCGAACCGACACCAGAATGGAAAGCATTGGTACAAAAAAGCAAATTTAAAGACTTGCCGAATTATGGTAAAATAAAAACGGCCCCATCGGATTACAAGATCATAGTCATTTAGTCCGTTATCGGGACATTAAGATTAAACGCTTGTAAATTAAACCCCCGCTGTCTATCTGAAGTTACAGACAAAATCCAAAAAATGAAATATTTGTTTACCCTCCTGTTCGCATTTGCTTTATTGATAAATGTGGAAGCTCAGGATACCGGAATCCAATTTGCGTATACCGATTGGGCAACTACCCTTGAAAACGCAAAAGCGGAAAACAAATTAATTTTTGTCGATTGCTATACGGACTAGTGCGGCTCTTGTAAATGGATGACTGCCAATGTTTTTCCGGATGATTCTACGAAATCACTGACGATCCGGTATACCTGGGAAAGGCCAGAGCATGGGCTAAAAAATCAGTAGACCTGGAAAGCACTTATTCTAATAATGATACTTTAGCGGCTATCTACTTTAAACTGAAAGAAAAAGATTTGACTGCCAAACATGCACAGATCGCCATCGAACTTGCTAAAAAAGATGGCGACAAAGCAAAAGAAACCAAAGAACTCCTGGAAAAAATTAATGCGATGTGATATTTATCTGATGATCGGCTTCGCCTTGTGATTAGGTGATCGTTTCACTTGTGATGGGGTGATCGTTTCGCTTGTGATGGGGTGATCGGCTCCGCCTTGGGAAGTTGCTCCGAAGCGATTCCACAAGGCGAAGCCGATCACAAGCGAAACGATCACATGGCGAAGCCAATCACCTTTTTCCAGTTAAATTTTTCTTCCGATCCCTATGATTATTAGCAGGGGATTTTTTATTTTCAGCTAATAAATAACTAAATTGCCTGCAAAAGAATAAAAAAATGAGTAAAAAATTACGACTTGGCGTTTTAGGAGGTGGTGGCGATTCATTAATTGGAGTGCTTCATAGAGTAGCATCGTCAATGTTTGACCAATACCAAATAGTTGGTGGCGTTTTTAATCCTGTATGGGAAGAAAATATCGGATTCGCTGAAAAAATCGGAATCCCCACGGACAGAATTTATCTTGATTTTGATAAGATGGTTGAAGAGGAATTGAAATTACCTGAAAGTGAAAGAATACAGGTGGTCTCAATTTTGACGCCGAATTTTCTTCATTTTCCTATGGCGAAAAAGTTGATAGATTTCGGTTTTCATGTGATTTGTGAAAAACCAATGACCACTACTTTTGAAGAAGCCAAGATTTTAGAAAGCGCTTTAGAAAAATCAAAAACAGTGTTTGCTTTGACCCATACCTATACAGGCTATCCCATGGTGCGTCAAATGCGGGAAATGATCAAAGATGGTTTTTTGGGTAAAGTCCATAAAGTAGATGCTCAATATTACCAAGGTTGGATCAACCCAATTATTCATGATAAAGAAAAGAGAAAAACAACGTGGCGATTAAATCCTGAAAAAGCAGGAATTAGTTGTTGTGTGGGTGATATCGGAGTACATGCGTTTAACCTTATTGAATTCACTACCGGTTTAAAAGTTGACTCTATTTTAGCAGATTTCAACTATTTGTATAGTGATAATAAAATGGATATTGACGCTTCAATTTTGGTTCGCTTTTCAGAACATGTAAAAGGCCTGGTGCGCTCAAGCCAGGTGGCAACCGGAGAAGAAAACGGTATTTCAATTTCAATTTATGGGGATAAAGCCGGGTTGAAATGGGAACAGGAAAACCCGAACTATTTATATGTTTTATCAGATGATAAACCCTTGCAGGTTTTTAAACCTGGTCATGCCTATAATAGTGCCTTAGCTTTAGATGGTTCGAAATTGCCTCCCGGACACCCTGAGGGTATTTTCGATGCTATGGGAAGTATTTATAAAGGCGTAGCTAAAGCCGTCAGAGGCGAAGACTATAATTCAGGAGAATTTCCAACCATGAAAGATGGCGTCAGAGGAATGAGTTTTATTGAAAAATCAGTAGCCTCCCATTTAAATGGAAATGTTTGGGTAACCATAGAAGAATAAAATATGAAAACGATAAAAGGACCAGCGGTTTTTCTTGCTCAATTTGCAAGGAGTGAAGCACCATTCAATACGCTGGATGGTATGTGTAAGTGGGCTGCCGGCCTCGGGTATAAAGGGGTACAAATACCAACCTGGGAATCCGGTCTGATCGATTTGCAGAAAGCGGCAAAAAGTAAAACCTATTGCGATGAACTCAATGGAATCGTACAATCACATGGCTTACAAATCACAGAACTTTCCACGCATCTTCAGGGACAACTCGTCGCTGTAAATCCGGCTTATGATGTGATGTTTGATGGCTTTGCACCAAAGGAAGTCCATGGTAATTCGAAAGCCAGAACCAAGTGGGCAGTACAGCAATTAAAGTGGGCAGCCAAAGCCAGTAAAAACCTGGGACTAAATGCGCACGCTACTTTTTCAGGTGCCTTGATCTGGCATACGATGTATCCCTGGCCGCAGCGCCCACAAGGATTGGTCGAATCCGCTTTTAAGGAATTAGCGAAACGATGGGTTCCCATCCTAAATGAATTTGAAACTGCCGGCGTTGACCTTTGTTATGAAATTCATCCGGGAGAAGATATCCATGACGGGATTACTTTCGAACGCTTCCTGGAAGCTAGCGGCAACCATAAACGTTGTCATATTCTCTATGACCCGAGTCATTATGTATTGCAGTGTTTGGATTATCTTTCGTTTATTGATATCTATCATGAGCATATTAAAATGTTCCATGTAAAGGATGCTGAATTTAATCCGACAGGACGATCCGGTGTCTACGGTGGCTATCAGGACTGGGTCGACCGTCCTGGCAGATTCCGGTCATTGGGAGATGGGCAAGTAGATTTTAAAAGCATTTTTAGTAAATTATCCCAATATGATTTCGATGGCTGGGCAGTACTGGAATGGGAGTGCTGTATAAAGGACAGCGAGCAAGGCGCCAAAGAAGGAGCTGACTTTATCCGGGATCATATCATCACGGTAACCGAAAGAGCCTTTGATGATTTCGCTGGTGGAAAAGCAGATGAAAAGTTGAATAAAAAGATAATAGGCTTGCTTTAGAACGATAGGCTTCAGCCTGTCTCACGCTGAGTTATTTCTATTGTTTACTCAACATGCTCTAAACAGTGCCGTATGAAAATTCTAAATATTATCCTCGCTGTACTCTTCACGCTTTTCGCCTATTTTCAATTAAATGACCCCGATCCTTTCCTTTGGATTACGATCTATCTCGCCGTAGCAGCAATCTGCGCTTTTGCAGCATTCGGAAAATATAATCGCTGGGTGATTATGATTGGACTGCTGGGATTGAGTATCTACCTGGGCCTGTTACTACCAAGTTTCTTTACCTGGGTAAAAGATGGCATGCCTACCATTACGGCATCGATGAAAGCGGAATCAAAATACATCGAATTAGTTCGAGAGTTTTTGGGCTTATTGATTTTGATGGGGGCATTAGTGTGGCAATATTTTAGGATGATGAAAGAGCAGAGAATTAGGAATTAGGAATATAGAATTTCCGACGAACAATCGGAAGACTTTTACTTTTACCTGTTTTCACAAAGTCATGACTTGTAACTGCCAAAAAGATTAAACCTATTCCCTTATCACTAAATACTCAGCCCTAAAATTACAGCCAAAGCGCCCATTTCGTAAAACACCTCCGCCCCTGCACGCTCCAGTTTTTCCCGAGGCGTCCTTCCCGCAAAACCATAGACCTGCATTCCGGCAGCTTTTGCAGCATGAATGCCGTGGTCGCTGTCTTCGATAACGATACAATCTCTGGCTTCGAAGCCCATCTCCATAGCCGCATGAAGAAACAATCGAGGGTCAGGTTTCCAGTGACCTACCTCATAGGCGCTAAAAAGGTTTTCATCAAAAAAGGGAGTGAGACCAGTGAGTTGGAGATTTAGCTTCATTTTTTCAATCGGCCCGTTGGAGGCGACACATTTTTTGTTTGGGATCTGCTCAAGCAAGGTTTTGATGCCCGGCACTGCTTGAAGTTCTTTACGAAACAACTCGTAACTCCTTAGCCTATACACTTCTTCCATATCGGCAGGCGCCTCTCTTCCGGTAGCCTCTTTCACATAATCAGTCACATTTTTTAGTGATCCCCCCGCGAATAATAGGATGGCTTCTTCTTCTGTCATGGTGATCCCCAACTCCTGCATTTGGCTTGCAATAGTCCTGTTAGAGAGC
>JBLHJZ010000330.1:0-5979 GCA_047619515.1 Saprospiraceae bacterium
AGTGCTGACGTTTAGTCAGCATTGTCGTTATCCACTGTGTTGGCAGTAGTTATTTTTTTTTCTATTATGATATAGTTACTCATGAATAATTATTCAGAAAGTACAAATTGCCACGATATACCATATTTGTCTTCACACCATCCGAACTTCTTACCAAACCCGTAATCCCCTTCACCTTTGTAGTTGTCCAGAGGAACCATTATCTGACCACCATTTGAGGAAAGCTTTTCGAAAAGTGTTTGTATCAAGTCATCAGAATTATCACTTATTAAAATTGAAACTGCGGGTGTAAATGACCAAGCATGTTTGTAATTACTTTCAGAAACCAGGTAATCAGTTCCATTTAATGTAAATTCTCCATATTTAATAAGTTCGGGTGTACCTCCTGCCTCTCCTTCCGAGTATTTTTTTATGCTTTTAATTTCCGAATTCGGGAAGATGGCAGTGTAAAAATTTATCGCTTCCTCAGCCTTTCCGCATTGGTCGCTTACGAATGTTAAAAATGTTGTTGTGTTCATATTTTCATTTTTTTTCACCCCTTAATATTTTTTCCATTTTACGACCCCTTGCCAATTCATCAATCAGCTTTTCCATTTGTCTACATTGTTTATACAATTCAAATTCATCCTCTATTTCTTCAATTCGATAACCACAAACGACTCCTTTAATCAAGTGTGCGTTAGGATTTATTTTAGCTTTTTGAAAAAATGTTCTAAAAGTTGCTTTTTCATCAATAAGTGTTTGTAAAGCATCTTGATCAAAACCAGTAAACCATTTAAATACTTGATTAAGTTCTTCTTTTGTTCTACCATTTTTCTCCAATCTATTAAGGTATAATGGATAAATGGATGCAAATATCATATTGGCAACCTTTTCATTTTTTTCTGCTGTAACTTTCATGTCTAATCTTTTTTTATTGTAGTGTTTTTAATTACTGCCTAACACCTCAGTACACGATCGCCTGTATTTCGCATATATCACAGCAAGATAATCAATCCTCCAGATTAAATAGAGTACTTGCAGCAAGAAACACCATGAACTCCGATAACTATCTAGTAAACAAGCGATTAATTACCACAGGTGGCCTGACATTTCACGTTAATTGTCCAAGGTAAGCGTTTACAAACGGTTAGTAAACGTTTAGGGACAGGTCTCAAATAACTGCCTGTTTTATACTAGCAGATTTTGCCCTATACATCATCGCCCACCAGTGACAATAATCACTTCACTTATTGATTTTTCTCACTCTTTCTAAGTTGCCAAAATCTGATTATTGCATAATATCTGATTCCCATCTGTAGTAAGAAATTGCAATAAGAAGGGTTTGGCGCTTATAAAATCTGAGAATTAATTAAGAGATAGATTGGAGAACAATTATTTTATAAAACAAGTAATTTAATGGAACCAAAAGAAATGACAAGCAGTAACGTTTCTAAAGCTGTTAAAATTGAAGAACATATTTTAGAGATTGTTAGTGATTCAGGAGAAGGGGCACAAAAATGTGGGCAAAGCTTCGCGGCTATTTCCGCAAAAATGGGTAATGGTGTCTGGACAGTAGAAATTATTCCGGCTGAAATCCAACCTCCAGCCAGAGGACGGGCAGGTGCTTCAGGTATTCGTATCAGAGTAGGGTCAAAGAAAGTAACCAATATGGGCAACGAAGCCGATTTGGTAGTTGCGCTAAACGATCAGGTGCCCTATGGTAGAATGGACCAAAAAGCTTATCGGGGAGGTACCACCTTATTGCTGGAAAACAAATGGGCGACTGATGCTGCTGAGGATATCAGGATCAAATATGCCGAAGCCTTAGCTGATTTCAAAAGCCGGGGATATAAGGTGATTGAAATTCCGATGGAGGAAGAGTGCCTGAAAATTGTTGCGAATGCCCGGAAAGGTAAAAACATGTGGGTATTGGGGATGTTGTGTTGTATCTATACCCGAAGCCTTGAAAAAGCAGAAAAACAAATCAGAAATATTTTCAGGAAAAAATCTGATGCTGTTATCAACTCCAACATCGCATTACTAAATGCCGGATATACATGGGCAGCATCAAATTTAGATTTTCAATATGAAATCCCGGTTTTGGAATCGGAGGAAGAATATTTAGTGATGAATGGCAATGAAGCCCTTGCGCTGGGTGTCGTGGCTTCAGGGATGGAAGTGTGTTCAATGTATCCCATCACGCCGGCCACTTCGGTTTCTCATTTATTAGCAGAGATTTTAAAAAAATCTGGTGGTGCCCTTCATCAGGCTGAAGATGAAATTGCCGCCATTGGTTTCGCTATCGGAGCATCGTACGCCGGTAAAACTGCAGTGACGGTTACCTCAGGTCCAGGTATGGCATTGAAAACAGAATTTTTAGGACTGGCTACTATGGCAGAAATTCCATTGGTGGTCATTGATGTACAGCGTGGCGGGCCTTCTACAGGCTTGCCTACCAAAGTAGAGCAGGGCGATTTGTTGGCAGCGCTTTATGGCCAACCCGGGGCCGTTCCTAAAATTGTAATTGCCGCAGCCACCATTGAGGAATGTTTTCACTTTGTGATTCTAGCCCGGAAACTGGCAGAAGCATTTAGAACACCGGTTTATTTGCTGACCGATGCTAATTTGGCAACAGGCCAGCAGCCCTTTCCAAGGCCGGAAATTAAAAAGGATTGGTTTGCTCCACCTATAGATCAGAGCCCCTGGAAAGAAAGTGTCAAGCCTTATCAATGGGATGAAATCACTGGCCTGAGTAAACGAGCAATTCCCGGTCAGCCAGGTGGCCAGCATACCGTAACTGGTTTGGCCCATGACAGGCTTAGCCAGGTTTCTTATAAACCTGATGAAAACCAGGAAGCTTCTGAAATGCGAAGCAGGAAATTCGCTGCCTTCCAAAAAACTTTAAACCCTCCTATCATTAACGGAGAAGATAAAGGGGATTTGCTCATTGTGGGTTGGGGGTCTACGCTTGGAGCCATTGATGAAGCCTTAGAAATTACCCAAAAAGAAGGGATAAAAGTTTCCTCAATTCATCTCCGGTTTATGAGTCCTTTCCAACCGGGATTGAAGGAGATTTTTCAGAATTTTAAAAATGTAATGACCGTTGAGATCAACTATAGCGATAGTATTGACAATCCCCAGTTTCAGGAATCCAACAGGAGATATTCGCAATTAGCCTGGGTATTAAGAGCCCGGACATTGGTGGATATAGATTGCTACTCAAATGTCGAAGGCCAGCCCTTATCGCCAAAGCGGATTGTGGCTGCGATAAAAAACAAGCTAGGCATTTCAAACCAATAAAAAAAATCAGGATGTACGGATTAAAATCAGATTTAGCATGTGATCTTCCTTCAAAACATTATTCCCTGGAAGATTATTCAAAAGGAGTAGCTCGCTGGTGCCCTGGGTGTGGAGACCATGCCGTGCTAACCAATACACAAAAGCTTTTAAAAGAGAAACAGTTAGACCCGGCAAAAACCGTTTTTGTTTCAGGAATTGGCTGTTCTTCGCGCTTTCCTCATTATATGGATACCTATGGGTTTCATGGATTACATGGTCGTGCATTCCCAGTGGCTTGTGGTGTTAAATACAGGAGGCCGGATTTGGATGTATTTGTAATTACAGGAGATGGCGATTGCTGTTCCATTGGTGCTGGAGCATGGATTCATGCCATCCGGTACAATATGGATATGACGGTTTTATTATTGAATAATGAGATCTATGGATTGACCAAAAAACAGACCTCCCCTACTTCCCGATTAGGAACTGTTTCCAATACCAATCCGGAGGGCTCTATCATTCCACCTATAAATCCTATACAAACGACTTTAGGGGTGGCCAATGCTTCTTTTGTCGCTCAGACAGCGGACTGGAACCCGGCTCATATGTATGAAACCATCAAGGCAGGTTTTGAACACAAGGGCTTTTCCTTTATACACATTCTTCAGCGCTGTCCTATTTTCCAAATGAGCCTGGGCAAAGAAATGGCTACTAATAAAGAGGCCATGTCTTATTTGCATCATGAGAATGGAATTACACTTGGGGAAGGTGTCGCTAAAACTTTTAATAACAAACTGAACCATGATCCGACTGACTTATCCAAAGCCAGGGAATTGGCCATGGACACGGAGAAAATTTATATGGGTTTGTTTTATCAGGATAAAAATGCACCGCGTTATGATCTGTCCGGTGCTGCTAATATAGGTTTTACGGTAGAACAAAAAGAAGAAGTGCTGAGTGCGGAATTTGATAAGTATGCGATATAAGTAACACAGACTTTAGTCTGTAAACAATTCTAATTTAAAAACAATTCAAACAGCTAAATAGCAAGATGCCTAAAAAAGAAAAAAGCACATTTAGCCATTTTTTTAAAGAAGATGCTGAAAATATTCAGGATATCATTCATGCAAGTACAGACGAGGAGATATCGAACAAAGTAGGGCTTGCTATTAAAGAAGAATTTCCAAAAATAAACCCTCCAAAAGAAATTTCAGCGGAGGAGTCAAAAGTTCAATGGCGAAGCTTGCGGTCGTTTTTTAGAAATGCTAATAATACGCAAGGATTACGGGATGGCCTCTGGCCGGTAATTATGGCTCCTCAACAAAACGAGCGTATGGTGACGGTCGATTTTCCGGTTTGGGTAGCTGATGAAAATTTTGATGGAGAAGGTGCATATTGCTTATCATTAAAAGAAATCTTATCACAGTCTTTGAATAAAATTGGCCCAGGAGAGCAGGATGCCCTTATTTTAAAAAATAATATTGATCGCATCCTTCATATTGCCAATAATCATTTAGCAGATAAAAAACCTCAATTGTTTCATGCTGCAATCCACCAAATTTTGGAGGAACTGGACCAACAATTATCCGTTTCAGGAGAAGACGCCCAGGTATTTAACAACGATCTAAAAAAGCTAAAAGAAACCCTGCCGCAAAGTGGTGCTTTACTACCCTATTCTATCAATACTTCATTTCAGCTTTTGGAGGCAGCCATGCATGCTACACTTGCCCCGATAAGGAAAAACCTGGCTCATGAAACCCGAGAATTAAAAAGCAAGCTAAAGGATTTATTGAGCATTGATCGAGATAAAGGCCCCGAAAGGAAAAACCCGGAGAAGCTTCGGGACTCCTTATCCTTTGTGGATTCCATGGTAAAATTTGATGAGCTATCCTCCCTCCTGCCGGATGCCGGTTCTGAATTGATGGGAGCAGAACGGACTCAGCGAATTGAAGCGGTACTCAGGGATTTAGAAGAAGCAGGAACGCTAATGGATCAGCAAGGTTTTATATTTATAGATGAATTGTTAAACAACAAACATATTGATTGGGAAAATTTATTTGAAAAGGCTGATGTGACCGTTTTTCAAAAAGGCGAAGGCTGTAATGCTTTAAGTTCGACCTTTGATAAGCATATAAATACCTGCACCAAATTTTTTATAGCAAAAAGAATTGGAGAGCTGGAATTAGAAAATAAATACCAGTCAGATATTCATGACGCGTATTTTAACCATTTCAACTGGCAGGCTTTTTCCACAGATGAATTAAATGTGTGCCCTTACTTCCTTTTGATCATTGATGATCTCCAGCTTTTCGATGCGGAGTTTACTAAGCTCTCAAAGATGTTGTCGGACAATATCCCCGTTAAAATTGTAGCAATAAAACGAACCGATTATATCGATTATAATCAAAACGGACCGGAAAAAAGTGAGCAGACTTTGCATACCCAGGCTGAGTTGGGAGCCTTAATGTTATCCTACAAAAATATTTATGTAGCCCAATCCACTTCCATTACACCAAAATATTTATTTGATGGATTCACAGAAGGCTTAACTGCCTTTGCTCCCGCTTTTTTTCATGTATTAAATATCAACGAACAAAGCCATGAAAATCCTTTTGTATGGACCAGTGCCAGTATTGAAGGCAGGGATTTTCCGGGCTTTACCTTTAAAGGTTTATTAGGTACGCCCTGGGGTAGCAGATTTGAAGTGGAAAATAATCC
>JBLHJZ010000331.1:0-5927 GCA_047619515.1 Saprospiraceae bacterium
GGTAGAAAAGGTAGAATGGGGTATTATATTGATTATAATGGCTGCAAAGGCTGGATACGGAGTGTTTTGACAAATTTCGGCACTAATCCTTATGACAATCGCAAGATTATTTTCTTACTATTAGAAGTTCAAGTCTCAAATTTGAAACAGAAAATCCAAAGTTTTTCTGGGTCAAATTTGAACTTGAACTTTTACTTGAACTTCTATCCTATTTTCATTTTATTGAACACATCCATGACCTCTTTTACTTGACCGGCAGATTTATGAAGTGATTTCATCTCCGTCTTGTTTAATTTCAGTTCGAGGACTTCTTTGATTCCTTCTTTACCCAATTTCACCGGTACACCGAGGAAGATATCTTTCAAACCATACTGACCGCTGAGGAAAGCACAACAAGGGAAGATACGACCTTCGTCCTTTAGGATAGCTTCTACCATTTGTGCAGCAGCAGCTCCCGGTGCATACCATGCAGAAGTACCCATCAACTTCACGAGTTCTCCACCACCTGATTTGGTTCTTTCCACAATTGCATTCAACTTTTCTTTTTCGATCATTTCCATTACAGGGATACCGGCCACTGTTGTATATCTTGGAAGTGGAACCATGGTATCACCGTGTCCACCCATCAGTACTGCCTGGATATCTTTGGGAGATACTTTCAGCTCTGTAGCCAAAAATGCCCGGTAGCGTGCAGTATCCAGGATACCAGCCATACCGAATACTCTGGAGGGCTTCAGGCCAGAAGCGGTAAATGCCGCATACGTCATCACATCCAATGGATTGGACACTACGATGATGATTGGATTTTTTGAGTATTTTAAAATAGACTTAGTTACAGAAGAAACAATACCCGCATTGGTAGAGATCAAATCATCTCTGCTCATACCAGGCTTTCTTGGAATGCCCGCTGTGATGACCACGATATCAGAACCCTTAGTGTCTTTATAGTTATCCGTTCCGGTAAGTTTGGTACTATAAAAATCAATAGGGGCTTGTTGCCAGGTATCCAGCGCTTTTCCTTTTGCGAAATCGCCCTGGATATCTAATAATACTATTTCGTTGACTAAGTCTTTGTGTGCTAAAACATTGGCTACAGTAGCGCCAACATTTCCAGCTCCAACTACGGTTACTTTACTCATATTTTTTAAAATTAAATTATGATTGAATGGTTATTAATTTGATTCAGGTTCTATACGCTTTCTCGTTGAATTGAAGTCAAAAATCGCTGCAAAAGTAGGCAATTTTTACAATAATTATAAGGACTATTATTGATTTTTAAATGAACAATTTTTCCAAGCTTATAATATTTGACTTATTACAGACATGATGATGGCTATTTTTTTCTTAAATTTGTACCTTCTAATATAGTTTACGCCTAAAATTCATTCATTCGTCCATACTCTAATATAAATAATATTCAATTATGAAAAAATTACTTTTAGCAACTTTTACTTTATTGATCAGTCTAGGTAGCATACAGGCACAACACGCTTGTGGCACCAGTATGCAGGATCAATATGATATGAGAGAACGATTAATTCAAAATAGAGAAAATGCTGCGCATCAGGGCGCTGCAGGGCAACGCGATGAAGTGTATTATGTACCGATCAAGTTTCATTTGGTAGGCAAAGCAGATGGCTCTCAGGTAGCCAATCCTGGTCTGGTGCTCGATATGTTATGTACCCTAAATAATGCATATGCAGATATAGATATCCAATTTTATATCCAAATGCCTTTTAATTATATCTATCATGAAGGATTATACTCTAATGCACAAGGTGTGGCTGGTGGTGCTGGTGGTGCCTCTTTTCAGATTGCCGGTAGTAAGGTACAGACTGCCTTGAATATTTTTATTGTGGGTAGTTTTTATCAAAATGGCTCTCTATTAGGATTTTATCAGGGGCCTTTTCCGACTAATGATTATATCGTAATAAAAAAAGGGGCAACTTATGGAAGTACTGCTCCGCATGAACTTGGGCACTTTTTTAGTTTGGCACATCCGTTTTTTGGTTGGGAAAATCCAGATAATATTGGTTGGAATGTGACGGATCATGGCAATCCTGTTGGCATTAACGCTCCAAGTATTGGATTCCAGTTTCCTATTAAAAACGAAAAACAGGATCAATCTAATTGTACGGTAGCAGCTGATGCGATATGTGATACCCCTCCTGATTATTTATTTGCTTTCTCTCCGGTACAAAATGGTTGTAATACCTGGACTGGCGGAGCAAAGGATCCCAATAATGAAGTAGTAGATCCAATAGAAAATAATATGATGAGTTATTTTTCTCCCTGTGCAGAATATACATTTACGCAGGATCAAAAAGCAGCAATAATCTTAGATCTTGAAAGTCCTCAACGTAATTATGTGCGTCCCGGAATTACCCCTGATCTTACAGAGATTACCGAAACTTCGATTTTAATAAAGCCTATCGATGGCGAAGCGACACCAGGATATAATGTGATAGAATTTGATTGGCAATCTGTGGCAGGTGCGCAGTATTATATTTTAGAAATTGATTTCTTACCAACTTTTGCAGGCTTACCCCAAAGGCATATAGTAGAAGGTAGCTACAAAGTGTTGGAATTTGATTTTAATGCAAACGCAAATTATTACTGGCGCGTTCGGCCGTTTGGCGAATATTTTACTTGTGGTACTTCTTACTCTGCCACAGGTACTTTCAAAGCCGGAGCTGATGTTATTAGTGGTGTTTCAGATATTCAGCAGGTGAGTGCTTGGAATGTACGACCAAATCCAGTTGCTGCCGGTCAGCTATTAAGTATTGAAGTAGATGCTTCACAATCTTTCGAAGCGACGGTTGATCTTTATAATACCGCTGGTCAGTTGATGAAGTCTGTGGGAACCCAGAATTTTGCAGCCGGTGTTACTACGCTGGATGTAAGCGTAGCTGATCTCAGCCCAGGACTATATATCGTAGCTATCAGTACGGAAAAGGGTATTATGAATAAAAAGGTAGTGGTGACGAAATAGCACAGGATTTTTATCTTACGGACTTATATTAGCCTGTTTTATAATTGTAGATTAACATACCTTCGGTAGTTGAAAAGTTCGCGGTACTAAAAAAAGCCCTTTGGATATTTTCCAAAGGGCTTTTTAAATAATAGGCTCATTTCACTCGAAATGACCAGGTAATCCGAAATTTCGCCACGATTTCTCCATCTTTTTTGACACCGGTTGAATTAAGGCTTACCTCCACTCCTTGATTCGTATCGATCGCTTTTTGAATACCCTCAATGATCTTGATCCCTTCATCGCAGGTAAATGTCGTAGCTGCATTTGCTTTTTTTATAAAATCAACTTCGACATTGGTGACTAACATAGATATTTTGCTAGCAGTATTTCTGATCACTAATCCTGCCATCAGGCCAGTTGATAACTCTCCCGCTCCAGCCAATGCCGCAAAATAAATAGACTTAAAAGGATTTTTTGTCCGCCAGTTAAACGGTACCTCTATTTCTGTCCGATAAGGAGAACAGGACTTCACTTTCAATCTCCACCAGAATGCGGTCGGCAAATTTTGTAATAAATATAGCCTGATTTTCCAGCTATTGATTTCAGCAAGATCCTTTTTGACAGCAGGAGATTCGGGATCAAATACTTTGGAAGCAGAAAGTTTATTTATACTCATATCCGGGATGGTTTTATAAGCGCAAGATAAGATATATCGTTGTAAAACGGTATTCGGTATTCGGCTTTCGGCTTTCGGACACCGAATACCGAAAACCCAACACCGAATACCGTATCTGCCTCACCTATTTTCCCATTTCCTTTTTCTTTTATTAAAATTGCTGTACTTTTGGCGATTGAATAAAATTGATCACAACTAACCAATAATATGAATTTACACGAGTATCAAGGTAAAGAACTTTTAAAAAGCTACGGCGTAGCGATCCAGGAAGGAGTTATTGCAAATTCTGTTGATGAGGCAGTAGCGACCTATCAAAAAATGCAGGATAATAATGGCTCCGGCGTTGTGATCATAAAAGCACAAATTCATGCCGGAGGCCGGGGAAAAGGGGGAGGCGTTAAATTGGCGAAAAACCTGGAACAGTTGAAAGAACATGCAGGTAATATCATTGGAATGATGTTGAAAACGCCCCAGACACCGGGAGGGATGGACGGCCCAGGGAAATTGGTTCGCAAAGTATTGATCGCAGAAGACTCCTATGCACCGGATTTTGATGCCTGTAAAGAATACTATGTGTCTATCCTTATGGACAGGGAGCGAAAGTGTAATGTCATTATTTATTCTACCCAGGGTGGAATGGATATTGAAAAAGTGGCAGAAGAGACACCGGAATTATTGCACAAGGAATATATTGACCCGGCTGCAGGCTTTCAGGCTTTTCAGACCCGAAAGATTGCTTTCAATTTGGGACTCAGTGGTCAGGCATTTAAGGAAATGACTAAATTCATCGCCAAATTGTATGCAGCATTCGTGGGCAGTGATGCCACCCTTTTTGAAATTAACCCTTGTCTGCATACAGGAGATGATCGCATCATCGCGGTAGATTGTAAAGTGTCACTGGATGAAAATGCGCTTTATCGTCATAAAGACCTGGAAGCGCAAAGAGATACGGAAGAGGAAGATCCGATAGAAGTAGAAGCTAAGAGTTATGGCCTGAATTTTATCAATCTCGATGGTAATGTCGGCTGTATGGTGAACGGAGCCGGACTAGCAATGGCGACGATGGATATCATTAAACTATCAGGTGGAGAACCCGCCAATTTTCTTGATGTAGGCGGAACGGCTGATGCTGACCGGGTAGAAAAGGCCTTTCGGATTATCCTGAGAGATCCTAAAGTAAAAGCGATTCTAATCAATATCTTCGGTGGGATCGTCCGCTGTGACCGGGTAGCTCAGGGAGTTGTCGATGCTTACCAAAATATTGGAGATATCAATGTCCCGATCATTGTTCGTTTACAAGGTACCAATGCAGATATAGCCAAGACGATTATTGATAAGTCAGGTTTAGCGGTCCACTCTGCGATCTTATTGCAGGAAGCTGCTGATTTGGTGAAGGAGGTCTTGGAGAAATAAATTAGTTCGCCATCTTCAGTCAGCAGTTTGCAAACTGATTTGGTCTTTATTTTTTGACCGAAACAACTTCTTAATCAAAAAGCTCTTTCTGTATAATCGGAAGGAGCTTTTTTATTTCTCCGAATATTTCTAAGTTTACATCGTGGAAAAAACGGATAGATATACCCTTTTTGAACTCAACGAATATATTCGGAGGGTCATGGCCCTTAACTTTTCGGAGGCGCTGTGGATATCCTGTGAATTAGCTCAGGTAAGTGAGTCGAGGGGGCATATGTATTTAAGTTTGGTTCAAAAAGAAGAAGGAGACACGGTAATAGGAGATGGTGAAGGAAAAATCATTGCACAATCAGAAGCAGTGATCTGGGCGACGGATCATCGACGGCTAAAAAGAAAACTGGGATCTCAGTTTACACAAATTCTACAAGCAGGATTGGAGGTCTTAATCTCTGTTCAGGTAGACTTTCACGAGCGATATGGTCTGAAGCTGATTATCAAAGATATAGACCCTGCTTTTACGATAGGAAAGCTGGAACTTCGCCGGCAGGAAACTCTTCAGCATTTAAAGAAAAAAGGATTATTAGAAAAAAATAAACAGCGAAACTTACCTCCTGTCCTGCAACGCATCGCCGTCATCAGTTCTGAAAGGGCAGCGGGATTTCAGGATTTTCAAAAGCAACTGGTAGATAATCCCTATGGATATTTTATAGATTTTATACTCTTGAATGCCGCTATGCAGGGAGATAATGTGAAGTCAGAGGTGATCCAAAGATTGGAAGAGATCAATCAAAACGAATCCTACTTCGATTGTGCAGTGATCATCAGAGGTGGGGGAGCAAAGCTTGATTTGGTAGCTTTTGATGATGC
>JBLHJZ010000332.1:0-5873 GCA_047619515.1 Saprospiraceae bacterium
TTACAAAAACAATTGAAGTGTTGAAAGGAAAAGTAATAAAATCAACGGGTATGTGGTATGCGGTCGAAGTCGAAGACGGAACGCTCATACGCTGTCGAATCATCGGTAAGTTTCGCTTAGACGGTCAGAAGCTCACCAATCCTGTCGCTGTGGGTGATGAAGTCGAACTCGAAATAGAGGCAGATGATAAAGGAATTATTAAAAAAATTCTCCCCCGAAAAAATTATATCGTCCGGCAGTCTCCCCGGAAAAAGCACTACCTGCATCTCCTTGCCAGCAATGTCGACCAGGCCGTTTTGATTATGACAATCAGAAGTCCGAATCTAAAACAAGGCTTTATCGATCGTTTTCTCCTCATGACGGAACCCTATAATATCCCAACGACTATTGTTTTTAATAAAGCGGACTTATACGAGGAAGAAGATATAGCTATGTTCGAATACCTAAAGGATATCTACGAGGATATTGGCTATCCTGTGTTTATGGTCTCTGCTACGGAAGGTACAGACATCGAAAAACTCAAGGCTCATCTGGCTGATAAAATCTCCTTGATCGGTGGCCAGTCCGGCGTTGGGAAATCTACAATTATCAATGCTTTATTGCCGGGCATTGATCTTCGGACAGAAGATATTTCTGATTATACCGGCAAGGGTCAGCATACCACGACCTTTGCTGAGATGTTCCAACTCCCCGGCAGTGGCTATATCATCGACACGCCCGGAATCAAAACACTAGCCTTTACTCATCTCGAACCCAAAGATATTACCCATAACTTCCGCGAAATATTCAAAGCTTCCGAAAATTGTAAATATGGAAATTGCAGCCATCGCAACGAACCGAATTGTGCCGTCAAAGAGGCTATCGAAGAGGGTACGATCAGCGAATTACGTTATGCTAACTATATCCAGCTGATGGACGAAACCGAAGATCAAAACTACTGGGAAAGACATACGAACATGTGATCGCTTCTCATGTGATGAGTGATCGACCTACAGTCTTGTGGAATCGCTCCGAAGCGACCTCACAAGACCGCAGGTCGACCACAACTGTAAGTCGATCACTAGCCTGTAATTCAAAGAGCTAAAGCCATTCCTGCGATTGCCATGAATCCTTATCTCCTGATCACCAAAAGTTTCGTAAAAGTCTTATTCCCTTGTGTGACCATCATAAAATAAGTACCCTCCGCTTGTTCCTTAATTTTCAATTGACAAGTATTACCATCTACCGGAATTTTTGTCCAGCTATTTATCGTTTGACCAAGTAAATTGACCAGTTTTATATTTACCGGACTTTCGTCAAAAAGCCCCGAACGCAAAGTGATCAGGTTTTTGGCAGGGTTAGGATACACGAATAATTCGTCTGAATAAGCTGTAATAAAAGCAGTGGCTAAGTTGTTGTTTCGATCGGCACGTATTTGAGGGTTCTGAGAATCTCCTTGCATACCACTAAAGCTACTTCCCGTCAATTCAATGGTATAATCCTCTACTTCTCCTCTTTCAAAAATATCACAGGGATTAGCATAAGCATCGCGCGCCATAGAAATCCGCATTCTTGTGCTCCCATTTTCCAATAATACGTTGGGAATATCAATAATTGCAGTTATCGGGTCTACGGTTGAATTTGCCGGCCCGGCATTTCGAATAGTTGAAAAGACTAATTCTCCCTGGTCATTAAAATCAATATCCTTTTCAAAATCAATCCACACTTGTATGTATTCATCGTATTGGGTATAGCTGAATTTCGGTAAAATACTGATGAGGTAAGATTCACCGGCAACAACGGTTGTACTCTGATCTGTAAAGTCTCCATACCCATCTTTTCCTGAATCATTATTGATACTTCCAAAAGTAACATTGGTAATGTGTTCTTGCCAGGGAGCAGTGCCTCCTGATATACAATATCCCGTGGGCGGTTCTTCTTCTTGTTCTTCTTCAACGCTAATGGTAAAACTACAAGCTTCAGAATCACCGCAACCATTCTCTGCTTCGTAAGTAATGGTCTGTGTCCCGGTTGAAAAGAAACTTCCATTGGGCAGACCACCGGTTTGATTGATAGAAAGATTTCCAACCGTACAATCGGTCGTAGCTTGTGGAGCTGACCAGTTAATCACCTGGCCAGTACTTCCTTCCGGAACAGTAATAAAAATATTATCCTGACAATCCAGATCAATAGAAGTCGAGGTAGTAGTGGTAATCACTATATTAAAAGAACAATTTTGAACACTTCCACAATCGTCAGTGGCCGTATAGCTTATGGTATAAGTTCCGGCGCTTAAATTACTCCCATTGTCAGGGCCGCTGGTTTGAGAAACATTTACAGGAGACCCACCTCCACAATCCAGTTCCATTACATATTTTTTATTCTGATCACTGGCTTTCATTGTCCATGCGGCATTCCATGATCGAAAATATCCGTAATCATTAGTTGCTGAATTATTATCGGAGCCAAAGTTAGTATAAGCAACAGTTTCCCCATTGACCCATTCAAGCGTACCTTCTGAATTGGAATCATGAATACCGATATGCAGAGATACAGCAGTGTTGTCTTGTAGGAATTGATTTTCAGAAGCGTCATTGATTACGACAAGGTGAGCATCAAAGCCTTCGCAAATAGCTTCCGCATTTGGCCATAAATCTTTTTCAGTGGATAAGAAATATTTTTGACTATTCAATTCGCCAAGGAAATTAAATCCTGGTAAATTGTCGTTGTCACAATTAGCGTTTTGGCCGCCACCTCCGTCACAGTCTGTACTTGCAGTCGGAAGAGCCCAGTTGACCATAACAGAAGTCTCTCCGGCAGGAATCTCAATATTGATATCAAGCGGGCATTCCAAACTCAAATTGCTATTGCCTTGTTCTGTAATCACAATAATAAAACTACAAGTTGCCGAACTACCACAATCATCGACTGCTTCGTAAGTTATGGTATGTGTACCAAGGGAGAAAAAACTGCCACTGGTTAATCCGTTAGTTTGGTTGATAGAAATATTCCCAGTCGTACAATCTGAAGTAGCTTGCGGTACTGACCAGGAAACGATCTGTCCGGGAACGCCTTCGTCAACAGTGATAGGAAAATCCTCCGAGCAACTAATTTCAATTGTAGAAGAGGTAGTGCTTACCGTCACTTCAAAGGAGCAAATTTGTTCATTACCACAATTATCCGTAGCCTCATAGGAAATACTTGTCGTTCCTACGCCAAAAGTACTACCACTTGAAGAGCCGTCTACCTGAGTGATTATTGCGCCACCGAAAGCGCAAATATCATTAAGCATAGGAGCATCCCAATTGACTATTGTGCTAAGGGTTCCGGGAGAAAGGATTATTTCAATATTCGCCGGACATGTTGCAATAAGAGCAGCGCCATTAATCATACCCGGAGTAGCATCAAAGGCGATCCATGATTGCGCTAAGGCATTGTCAAAAGAAGGATCAATCAATTGCAAAGTAGGGCCGTTGCCATCTGCTTCTACTGGCCAGGGGGTTTTATCGTCGTAGGCTACCTCATCTATTAAAATGCCTGAAGCATTTGTCAGCGTAATCCGCTCTCCTTTGCTGCTTAGGTTGAAACCGCCGGGGTCTTTAGCAAAATCACCAAAGACATTTGCGGTGCCGGGATAAATGGATAAAAATATGTTTTTATCTTCTGCTAAGATAAAATAGGCACCTGCGGGAATGGTCGTATTGGCAGGAAGTCCAAAGAAATTGCCGCTTTCATCTTCAAAATACCAGCCAGAAAGATTTACAGAAAAACTATTTGGATTGTATAATTCTACCCAATCTCCGGGGTCGACATTATCTGGAGAGCTATAGTTGATCTCATTGATGACGATCGGATTAGTTGCGGTAGAACCAATTATAAAATTAGCGGTCAGAGCGTAATTGCCACTGGAAATATTTAAAGTCGTTGCTGCTTCATCGCCAAGCCCACTAGACCAATCGTCAAAGAAGTATCCTCGGTTTGGGATTGCAATAATCGGAATATCAATGCCACGAAAATAAATACCTTCCCAAGGAAAGACTGCCTCGCCAAGGGTCAGTGTACTAAAAGATACAGATCCTCCAATAGAAGGATTGGCGTCAATAGTGACATTTGTCGTACCATTAATTTCACTAAAATAATCTACAAAATGATCGCGGACTTCGTCTTCTCGACCTGTTCCAAAAATGCGGACTTTTTCCACATTTCCAGCATTATTATTATACCCGCTTTGCCAGACATCCATATGTTGATCCATTTCTGGGATATACATATTCTCAAAGAAATCTATTCGATCAACAACTCGGTCAGCGTTAAATACCGTATTTAAAAAATCAGCAGCTCTGTTTATAAAGTAATTTTTAGACTGATCGTTTTCCATTAATCTTCGAAGAAACAGTGTAACTTCTGGTGCATTAAAAGAGGAACTACTATTATCATCCAAACAAGCTTCTAACATATCACCCGTAAAATCACCGGAATTCCAGGAGCCATCTAAAGGGTGCAAACCAAAGCCAAAATCAAGGTCTCTGGTCAACCATCGCCATTTTCCGGACGGAGTACGTTCTCTCCAATGTTTATTATTGTTTCCTGGCCAGTCGTTATTGTCGATTAAAATTCCTTGTAATTGATAATCGATGTAATGCTCGACCTCTACTTTTGTTTTTAGAATATTATAATTTTCATCACTACTCATATTATTGTCTTCCAGGAAATCCTGAAAAGCATTCCATTCTACATCATCGCCTTCACTTACTTCATTATCCGCATTTTCCACAATATCGACTTCATCTTTGTCCAATCCGTAGTGAGTGTTTATATATTTCCAATTCATCTGTTCCCGGATGTTGTAGATGCCAAAATATTCTCCGTTTAGATAAACAACTCCCGGTCGATATCCCTGACTATCGAGATTTGGATCTTTGATAATACCATTTAGGTCGGTGACATCTGAAAATAAGTTTTGTGCCATCGCATCTCTGAACCAACTTTTGTTCCAGTCCTGCCCTGAATTTCTAATAAGAATGCTCCGGTAAGTATCATATGGTAAATCCGGAAAAATGGGGTAGTTAAAAAACTCATTTCCTAAATTGGATTTGGCTTTAAGTTTCAATGACTTTTGAGGCAGACCAGATGCGGCATTTCCATGCAGTTCAATTTCTATGTCTTGTGCAAAAGCCAGGGTTCCATCGGGTTCATAAAAAGCAACATGTGCCGGTTGCTCGATTTCGAGATCCCGGTTTTCAAAAATCCCTTCCTCCTCATCATACAAATGATCGGGGTCGGTATTTAAAGCGATAATGGCAAAGTTATGCGCTACGCCGATGAGATAAGTATGCGTCATTATCTTACTTGGCCCTAATGAAGATTTATAAGCAATGGCCCGTATAGTTGATACATCATCTATTGTCAAAGAACCAGAATAAGCAGTAGCATCATCATCAGGATCTGAAGCATCTAAGGTATAATAAATCGTTGCCCCCGGAGTAGCAGAAGTAAGTGAAACGGTAAATGATCCGGAAGGATAAATACCTCCTCCAATACTAGCAACGGGGATTGCAGTCTGACCGGGTAAAGGAGAGTTGTTTGTCTCTCCGGGAGTAGGAGAGGAATAAAAACTCCATTCGGCGCCACCATCAGGATTTCTCCCTTCTGATCTATCAGGGAGCTGAGGCCCAAAAATGTAGCTGTCAATTAGTGTTGTACCATCAGCGGCAAATAGACCAATAGCTTCGCCACCATCACTCAATTTTGCATCAATATGTAATATCCCCTGATTGATATCTTTATCAAAAAAGACAACAAGAAAGCCTCCCGGAGAAATGGTCGTTATATTTGGATCATTTGAAGGAATCTGCCATAGCGTAGGGATTGTCAAATCGTCCGTCATATACATA
>JBLHJZ010000333.1:0-5863 GCA_047619515.1 Saprospiraceae bacterium
GAAAGAGATACTGCTAACAGCTATAAAATTGACCTCAAAAAGAAAAAGAAGATGGATGGATTCGTTGTAGATTTAGCACAATTAAATCATTGATTTTCAGTGTAGTTAAACAACTGGAGTCATCCCGAATTAATTAGAAGGCTAATATAAGGTTGGCGCTGCTATTAGCTACTGAAAAAACGGTATTAGGTATTAGGTGTTCGGTAATCTCCGAATGCCGAACATCTAATACCGTTTTTTCTGTAAACAAGCATCAATGTCCGGTGATATTTAGGTAGTGTTTAAAAAGTTCCTCCATAATATCTTCATCAGGAGAAGTTTGCTCAAAAACAACAGAGGCCTGTTCGTAAAAAGGGGATCTTTCCTTTAACTTATTAATAATAAAATCAAGTAAGGCTTCCTCCGTAAAGTCAGCGATTAATGGCCGTTTTGACTTTTCATTTTCCAACCGCAAGGCTAAAACAGAAGGGCTTGCTTTTAAATAAACGGTAACACCATGTAGTTTCATCCATTCCATATTATCAAAAAAACAAGAGGTGCCGCCTCCTGTTGCAATAACTGCCTTCCCCAATACGCCAAAATCACGAAGACATTTTCGTTCTTCAATTCTAAAATAATCCTCTCCTTTTTGATCAAAAATAGCTGAGATACTCATGGATAACTTCTCTTCAATATACTCATCCAAATCAAAAAACGGACAATCCATTCGCGCTGCCAGCGCCTTTCCGGTGTGGCTTTTCCCGGAGCCCATAAAACCGATGAGAAAAATGATACGTTGGTTGATTAATGACATAAGTTAGAGGGAATTAGGATTTTGGATTTTGGAAAATTAATTAACTCAAGTTGCGGACTATGAATTAACTAACTCTAAAAGAACAAGTAGTCTGGCCATAAGAAATCAGACCTAACAATTAAATTAACCACTGAGAACGCTGAAAAGACGCTGAGGGTCTAAAAATAAAAACGCTCTGCGTTTTCTCTTTTTCTTTGCGGTTAAAAAATAAATCGTGCTCATTCGCAAATTAAGTTAATTATAAAAAAACCGGCTTATCCAATTTTTTAGAAATTACAAAAGCAGCATTGATCAATCCCACATGACTAAAAGTCTGCGGAAAATTACCATATTGGCTACCGCTCAGCTCATGAACATCCTCACTTAACAGACCAACATGATTACTATGTTTGAGCAGTTTTTCAAATATTTCGACTGCCTCTTCTACCCTATCCATCCTCGCTAATGCTTCCACATACCAATAAGCACAAACCAAAAAAGTTGATTCAGGAGCACCAAAATCATCTATATGTTTATAACGGTAAAACAAGCCGGAATCCGTTTTCAACTCCTTTTCGAGCACTTCCATATGCTTTTTTGCACGGTCGCTTTTCGGATCAAGGTAGCCCATATTGATCAACTGCAATAAAGAAGCATCCAGGTTCAACGATCCGACGGCCTGCGTATATACACCTCGTTCTTCATCAAAACAAGATTCGATCATTGCTGAAGAAGCTTTGATCATCTCGTTGGCCTGTTCTTCGAGCTTGACATCACCGATACTTCTGGCAATCTTCCGAGCAGCATTTGCACCAGCCCAATGAAACAAAAAGGTATAAGCATGTTTTTGAGAAATACCCCGGAACTCCCACAGACCACTATCCGGTTCATCCATTGTTACCCGGATCATATTCAGACAATGTTTTACAAGACCGTTTAAGGTAGCATTCCCATGAGACCATAACCTTCTGTCAATATATAGCGGAAGTAGCGTCACCAATACCTGGCCATATACATCATTTTGAATATGCTCATACGCCTGATTACCAATCCTCACCGGCCGTTCGCCATTATAGCCGCTAAGGGGCAAAATCTTTTCTATTGGTTCCTTATCAATGGTGATCGGATAAAAAGGCCGGAAACGCTCGTCCTCATTCAACACAATATTTTCTATGAAATTAGCATAAGCTTCAAGAATCCCGAAATGGCTAAGATCGTTGAGTGCTTTGGTGGTATAATGGGCATCTCTTATCCAACAGAAACGGAAATCCCAATTCCTGCCACTACCTGGAAACTCTGTCAAACTTGTCGTAGCAGCAGCGATTATGGCTCCGGTATCCTGATATTGATGAAGCTTTAGCGCTAAAGCAGACCTTATTACTGCATCCTGATGAAAATTTTGGATGGAAGTATTCAAAACCCAGATTCGCCAATAATTGATGGTCTTTTTCAAAAAACTATCCGCCATAGATTCGAGCGGTCCTTCCAGTGGAACGCCCCAGGACAAAACGCAGTGCTTGGGTTCCTTCAATACAAAGGCTTGTTCTTTTTCCACATAACTTAGGGGGATATTGGTAGTCAGGCGGACCGGTGAGTCTAATCCCGTATAGCGAATATGGCTGGAACCAAAGACTTGAACTGGCTGGATTTCGCCATAGTTACCAACTGGCCGGCAAGAAACCCTGATTCTTGGTGTACCTTCGAGCGGGACAATTTTACGAACCATCATCAGCGGTTTATAAAATCGTTCATATTGGAGAAACCGGGGAGCAAAGTCAATGACTTTGAATCGTCCGTCTTCACATTCAAAAGTAGTTTCCAATACATTAGTATTGGAAATATATCGCTGGCTGGATTCGTAGTTTTCCCATTCCGGTTGAATAGAAAATTTTCCGCCATTTTCTTCGTCCAGCAAGCTTCCAAATATAAAACTGCTGTCAAACCTGGGCCAGCACATCCAGCCGATATTGGCATCGGTATCTACTAATCCAAGGAAAGCGCAATTCCCAATAATCCCATATTTGTATTTATGTTGCTCCATGAGTTTGTTTTTACGAATCCAAAGTTATACAATTGTGAAGGAATGAGAAGGAAAACATTGTACAAATCGTTATGAAAGCATTACCTTTGCGAAGTTTTAAAATTAACATCAGTAAATCAGGGTGAAAATGAGATATTTGATTTTGCTTTTTATTATAAGCAGCCTTACTTTTTCTTGTACTAATGAACAGATCGACACACCAGTTGAAGGTAAAAAGGTCGTTGAAGAGATCAAAGCTGGAGATCGAATCCGGGATATTATTCGAAACCCCGTCAGTAAAGATCAGGAAATGGATACGACTAATCTGGCAAAGATAGTTTTTGAGGAAAAAAGATTTGATTTCGGTACTGTCAATGAAGGCGATATTGTCAAGCATGAGTACAAATTTACGAATGAAGGAAAGGCGCCATTACTGATTGGCAATGCAAAATCTACCTGCGGATGTACTATTCCAGAATGGCCTAAAGAGCCTATCCCGCCTGGGGGAGAAGGCGTGATAAAAGTCCGTTTTGACACAAAAAATAAAACAGACCGGCAAGGGAAGCCTATAAAGATCACAGCAAATACTTATCCCAGTGAGACCAACTTACAATTAAAGGGTTTTGTAATTCCTAAAAATAAATAATACAATACAATACACTAAACTTTCTTAAGACGTTTAAAATTAAACTACTATGACTACAGACTTTATTTTTTTACAGGCTTCAGGGGCTGGCAATGCAGGATACCTCAATCTCGTTTTCATTCTTGCTATTTTTGTGGTATTCTATTTTTTCCTGATCCGCCCTCAACAGAAAAAAGCAAAAGACCAAACCAAATTTTCAGATAGCCTTGAAAAAGGAATGGAAGTAGTGACCGCGAGTGGAATCGTTGGTAAGATCAACAAGATAGAAGATCACTTCGTCTATCTGCAGGTAGACACCAAGACCTTTATAAAGTTTACCAGAAGTGCCATTTCAAAAGAAATGACCGAAGCGATACAAACACCGGATGAAAGTACCAAATAAGGTAGAAATTTTAAAATTCTTTAATTCTGACAGGGCTATATTAATTACCTGCATCTTTATAGCCCTGGTCTTCTGGCTCCTGGTAAAACTTTCCCAAACTTTTTATACTACGGCTGATTTCCAAATAAATTATAAATTGCCAGTTGGCAAATCTTTTATCACTTCTCCCCCAATATCAGCTAAAGCTACCCTCAAAGGCACTGGCTGGGATTTGGTATCCTATCAATTTGAAAAAGGAGAATCCACTATTCTTTTTGAAATTAATGACGTTGCCTCCCAGGCGATCAACGGAAGCTTACTTATTGATAAATTTCAGCAAACCATATCTCCTGCTATTGAGGTATCGGATGTCAATATGGATTTTATTTTTGTACAGATGGAAAATGAAACGAAAATAAAAGTGCCGGTAAAACTAATTCAAAATATAAAATTAGCTACTCAGTTTCAACTCATGGATAGTATAAACTTAGCGCCAGACAGTATTTTTTTAACTGGCCCATCAACTGAAGTTAATTCGATAAAATATTGGGAAACTGAAATGCTTGAATTACATGACCTTGCCCAAAACCAGGCGATTGTAGTCTCTTTAAAAACTCCTGGAAATACAGAAATCCACTTATCTGAGGACAAGGTTGCCGTAGATATTCAGGTAGAACAATTTACCGAAAAATCTTTCTTTCTACCTATAACTATCAAAAACGCACCCGATAGCTTAAAGACTTTTCCTGAAAGAGCAAAGCTCAGTTGCCTTGTCGGATTGAGTAAATTCAACGATGTCGATAGATCAGCCTTTGAATTAGTAGCCGATCTCCAGGGCATTCCACTCAACACCGAAAAAAACACGATACCCGTCCAGCTCACTAAAAAACCGGATTTTGTACATGCTGTCAATTTTCAACCCAGAAGCGTGGAGTTCTTTTTTGTGGAAACGGAGAAGGAGACTGAGAATTAGGAATTATTTCCTTTTCCTGTCGAGAAAAATAATCGTTACCGTCGTATATCTTTGGCATTTGATCTGGAAAGACGTAGGTTACGAAGGTATTTCGAATTACTTTTAAAAACTAATTATTCAATAACTAATCAATACCATCATGAATGAAATTCCGATCTTATTAATTCCTTTGCTCTTTATTGGAGCCTTTATTATTTTCTCAGGTTTATTTACGGTAAAACAGCAAACAACGGCAATTGTGGAGCGACTTGGGAAATTCCATAGCATCCGGCAAGCAGGTTTACAGTTTAAAGTTCCGGTCATAGATAGTATCGCAGGAAGGATGAACCTCAAAATCCAGCAGCTCGATGTCAATGTAGAAACCAAAACGCTGGACGATGTCTTTGTAGGATTAAAAGTATCTGTTCAATTCCGGGTGCTATCAGATGCGATCTACGATGCATTTTATAAATTAGAAAACTCCCATGAGCAAATCACCGCGTATGTATTCGATGTAGTACGTGCGGAAGTTCCTAAGATGAAGCTGGATGACGTCTTTGTAAAAAAAGATGATATTGCGGTCGCCATAATGCGCGAATTACAACAAGCCATGAATGATTATGGCTATGGGATTGTAAAAGCACTGGTTACCGATATTGATCCTGACCAGGCGGTAAAACATGCAATGAATCGTATCAATGCTGCAGAACGTGAAAAACTCGCCGCAGAATATGACGGAGAAGCAGAACGTATCCGTATCGTTGCACGGGCACAGGCAGAGGCAGAAAGTAAAAAACTACAAGGACAGGGTATCGCTGATCAGCGTAGAGAAATCGCCCGTGGTCTGGAAGAATCTGTAGAAGTGCTTAACAGGGCAGGTATCAATTCCCAGGAAGCATCTGCATTAATTGTTATCACACAACATTACGATACGCTTCATGCGATAGGTGAAAATGCAAATAGTAACTTGATACTGATGCCGAATGCACCAACTGCTGCTTCTGATATGCTTACTCAAATGGTAACTTCCTTTGTCGCTTCAGCAAAAGCGGTAGAATCTTCTAGCGACAAAAAGCAGATTTCACCACCGAAGCTTAATAAATCATAGGATA
>JBLHJZ010000334.1:0-5852 GCA_047619515.1 Saprospiraceae bacterium
GATACCGGCCCGGGAATTAAAAATTGGCCGGAAGCTCTAAAAGAAGGGTTTAGTACCGGTAAGACCCTCGGCATGGGATTGCCAGGAGTAAAAAGGTTAATGGATGAATTTTATTATGATGAAAAAAGAGAACTAGGTGTCAAAATAGAAACGATAAAATGGCTTTAAATACAAAAGATGAACTAGACTGCTTTTTATACATCCAACCCTTATTATCCAAAGAAGAGTGTGGGGACATTGGTGTGTTTGTCGAATATGAAAACAAGTTGTTTGTAGCTTTAATTGATGTTTTAGGACATGGTGCTGAAGCCTATGAGGTAGCAGTAAGAGCAAAATATTTTCTGGAAAGGCATTATAGAGAAGATTTGACAGAAATGATAAAAGGTCTCCACCTATTTTTAAAAGGTAGCAGAGGATTGGCGGGAAACTTATCCCGACTTAATTTAGATACTGGTGATTTTGAATATACCGGCATTGGGAATGTTGAAGCAAAAATAGTAGGCGCAGATAAGATGACATTTACGAATAGAGACGGTATAGTGGGTCATAGAATGCCCTCGCCAAAAATAGAAAAAGTAAAGATGTGTAAAGGTGATGTGTTATATATGTCTACCGATGGTATTAAAGAATGTATAGCCCTGGAAGAACATTTTCACCTCAAAACAGATACCGCCGAATTTATCACTGAAAAAATGGTAAAACAATTTGGAAAACAGGATGACAAAGCGTGCTTAATCGTAAAATATTAAATGATAGAATTAGGAACCATATCAGTCAGCGACCAGCAAAGTATTATTGAGGTCAGAGCAAAAATGTATAATCTCGCAGTAGCTTGTAAATATACTTCTTATCAAGCCACACAAATAACCAGTGTCTTTTCTGAGCTGGTTACCAATTCATTAAATAAAGGTAATCGAGTAACCGTTGATACCGCAATTAATAGCGCTGAAGGAAAATTGAAATTGCAACTTAAGTTTCATCTTGGAGCAATGCGTATTGAAACTAATCGTCATCTTTTAGTTTTTGATACTATAGAAGAAATAGTTAAAAATGGAAATGGTATCGTTCTAAAAGTAGAAAAAGAGCTAAACGATATTACTTTCTACCCCTCTGAGTTGTTCTTATCTGAAGCGAAGTATAATCTAAAAACGCTGACAAGAAATGAGTTGCTGACCCAATTAAAAAGAGCAAATGAGGAAGTGAATTTAGCCTTAAGTAGTCTTACGGAAGCGCAAACACATATGGTGCAGTCAGAAAAAATGGCCGCTTTAGGGCAACTAACCTCTAGCATAGCGCATGAAGTGAATAACCCCTTAGGAGCAATACAAGCCTCCAATAGCAATATCATAACTGCTTTTGATTATATTTTAAATAACGCTACCAGTTTGTATAAAGACCTGTCAGAAGAAGAAACTATCCTTTTTAACAGGCTCATTGAACATTCAAAAAATCAAAACTTAGATTATACAACAAAAGAACAACGTTTTCTTAAACGTAAGTACAGGAATGAACTTGAAGAGACAGAAATTGAAGCGGCAGGGGATATTGCAGAATTGTTGATCGACCTGAAAGTGTTTGATGGTTTTAAACAATATGAATTACTTTTAAAAAAAGACAATGCAATCAAAGTACTTGACCTGGCTTACCACTTTACACTGGTATTATTTAATAACGAAAATATAGATCTGGCGGTAAAAAGAGCCGCAAAAACAGTTTTTGCCTTAAAGAGATACTCACATAGAGATGAGAAGCAGGTGATGATCGAAACGGATGTTTTAGAAAATGTGAATACGGTGCTGACTATATATGATAATAAGCTAAAACAAATAAATTTAGAGAAATACCTTTCTCCTGTTGCCTTAACCTATGCTTTCCAGGATGAATTGGGCCAGGTATGGACCAATTTAATTCATAATTCATTACATGCAGTAGGAGAAAAAGGGACTATTAAGATTTGCGTTTTTGAAAAAGACAAGCACATTCATGTCTCGGTAGAAGATAGCGGCTATGGGATTCCAAAAGAAATTCAGGAAAAGATATTTACGCCATTTTTTACTACCAAAGCTCAAGGGGAAGGTAGTGGACTGGGATTAGATATCGTTTTAAAAATCATAAAAAAACATAATGGAACGATAACCTTACAGAGTGAAGTGGGAATAGGAACCAAATTTACGGTAGTAATGCCCGTATTATCAGAACCCTTAAATCAAGAAAATGAATAAAGCAATAATCTGTATAGATGATGAACGAATTATTTTAGACAGTTTAAAAACTCAACTCAAAAAGGGCCTGGGCAAAGAATTTACAATTGAGGTTTGTGATAGTGCTTTAGAAGGATTGGAGATTATTGATGAATTGATGAGCGATAATACCGAGGTATTATTAATCATTTCTGATTGGTTGATGCCGGGAATGAAAGGAGATGAATTTTTAGCAAAAGCGCACTCCAAATATCCAAATATCATCAAGATAATGTTGACGGGACAAGCAGATCGGAAAGCTATTGAGCATGCAAAAGAAAAAGCAAATTTATATGCTTTAGTAAAGAAACCCTGGAATGAAAATGAGCTAGCGCAATTAATAAAAAAATCCATAAAGGACTTAAATGAAAAAGCCAGTAATCATATACGTTGATGATGAAAAAATAGTATTGGACTCTATCAAAGCTCAGCTGAAGAGAAATTTTGATAGAGACATAGAATTTGAATCTGCCGAGAGCGCTGAGGAAGCCTTAGAGCTATTGGACGAATTGACAAAAGAAGGCATTACCGTTCCTTTGGTTATTTCAGATCATATTATGCCCAATATGAAGGGGGATGAATTTTTGACTAAGGTTTATGAAAAATTCCCCGAAATTAAAACAATACTATTGACCGGTCAGGCAGATGCGAATGCGGTCGGAAATGCGGTGAACAATGCCCATTTATACCGTTATATTTCCAAACCATGGGTAGAAAAAGATTTACAGCTAACCATACGAGCGGCTGTCAAATCTTTTGATGATGAGAACCAATTAACCAGTTTATATAACAAATTAAACGCGTTGTCTGGCGCGTTAAGTGGAGATTTTAGCGACTCTTATAAAGCTCTTAATGTAGAAGGTACAATAGAAGGTGATTTGGATGTATTGAAAAACGCAATAGTTACACTCGTTAATGCAAAGGAATCTGCTGAGATCTCTGCTGCTGCAAAAGCTCAATTTTTAGCGACTATGAGTCATGAGTTGAGGACACCATTAAATGCAATTATTGCGATTTCAAATTTACTTAAGGACGGCAAACCTAAATCAGACCAGGTTGAAAATATAGAAGCACTCAATTTTTCCAGTAAGATTTTGTTAAGTCTCATTAATGATATTCTTGATTTTAGTAAGATAGAAGCTGGCAAAATGAGCTTCGAGGATGTAGATATCAATTTAAATAATTTCACCAAAAACATTATTCGTATTCACCAAAGAGTTACTACAGAAAAAGGCATTGGTTTAAATTTAATTATTGAGGATAACTTGCCGTTCGTAACTGCTGATTCAACAATATTAGAACAAATTATAAATAATTTATTATCAAATGCCATAAAATTTACCGCTGAAGGGGCAGTAGAATTTACTGTAAAAAAAGGAAAAGAGACGGAAGAATATTGTACTTTTTATTTTCAGGTAAAAGATTCGGGAATTGGTATTCCACAAGACAAGCTCGAACATATTTTTGACTCTTATGCCCAATCTGATGCAGATACCACCAGAAATTATGGCGGCACAGGATTAGGCTTGACGATAACTCGTAAGTTGGTAGAATTACAAGGAGGTGAAATTGATGTGAAAAGTACTTTAGGAGAAGGCGCTACATTTTCTTTTTCATTAAAATTAAAAAAACTAAACAATTGTAAAAAGGCAAAACAATTAGCAGAAAATGGACAAGTTGACAATAGTGAAATAATTACGTTTGAGCAGGAATCAATTTTACTGGTGGAGGACAATAAAATTAATACCTTCGTTGTCCTTCAGTTCTTAGACAATTGGCATTTAAAAACCACTTCAGTTGTAAATGGTCAGGAAGCCGTAGATGCCGTCAAAAATGGTGATTTTAAATTAGTCCTAATGGATTGTCATATGCCAGTATTGGATGGCTTTGAAGCAACAATAGAGATAAGAAAAACGAATACCACCATTCCTATATTAGCCTTGACCGCATCAATAACTCCTGAAAATCAAGAGAGAATACTTGAGTGTGGCATGAATGATTTTGAGATAAAACCTTTTGACCCCGAAAATTTAAACAGAAAAATAGGCCGTTTCCTTAATTATAATCAGTGATTACTATTTTGTCTGCCGAGATTATTTTTTAGTGTTCCTATTGTATCACCAGCTTCCCAATCCCCTGCTTAGGGACAGGTTACTAATAACTGTCTGCTTTATACTCGTTCTTTTGACTTTATACTTCACACAAAAAATAGCGCATAGAACCACTATTCCCTATTTTTTGCGCTTGTCTAAAGCCAAAATAACTTCCCCTAAATCGGACACTTATTAATACCCTATCCCTTAGTTTCGCTTTTCAAACGATACACATAAACCCCGGCTGACAATTCTCCCCTATTGATCGTGACCACTGTCTCCCGGATATTTTGATAAGTGCGGATAGCAGTAATATTATTGGTAATCATTCCATCTGCTCGGGATTATTGGTTGGCTCTCCGATAAAATAATCCGCATCGCCATTATTTTCAATATGTGTGGTAAAACGAATAATGTCATGCAGACCAAATCCATTCAAACAATCTTCGTTGATCAGACATTCATCAGTCGCATTGAGGGTAGTGAGAAAAATCGAAGTTTCCAGGACATCCTGACGCAACACTAAATCCGGAGCATTCGGGCAATTGGGATCTCCAAAAGGTATACAAAAGCTGTCATCTATCGAAGCTAAGGGATTATAATTGCAAGAACCCAGATCAGTACATTCGATAACCGGTCCGAGATAACTTACGCTAAAATCAATAACAGCCCCTTCACAAGCATTGGCTGCATCTCCGATACGAATCATCAATGATAAAAGAAATACAGGTTGCCGCAGGTACACAAACCTCCGTTTCATAGGTTTCATTATCCCCGTAGGTATTATAAGCTACCTCATGGTAAACCGTCCCGTCCTGACCGACGATACGCCAGGCGGTTTCATAACCCCAGTCATCCGTATGGATGGTGACCACTACCGTAGATTCATCAGGTTCACAGGCGAGGAGGTTATTTGTATTTATAAAAAAGGAAAAAAAGAAAAAAGAATAAGGGTGCTGATTAGTTTTTTCATTTCTTTATTAGCTTAATACGTAATATAAACTCTGGGCTAAATTAATAGAAATGTTCACCAGCGAAGCATATTGTTCACCATAAGTTTGCAAAATATTAAACAAATGTCCTGATAAAACGGCAATTTATTCCCAGTAAATATTAGACTTTATTCGAAGAGTTTAACTCACAAAAGGTGATCGCTTCGCTTGTGACGAGATGATCGGCTACGCCTTGTGAGGTCATTCCGAAGCGACTCCACAAGGCGAAGCCCAATCACAAGCGAAGCCGATCACCACCTGTAATTCAAGGCCACTTAATCAATATTCCAATTTCTTTCTTCTTTCTATCGAAATACATAACTTGCATTACTTATTAATCCCTTTGTCATTCTTCGACTGGCTCAGAACAGGTTCTGAGAAGGCTTGAACAACAAATTTATATCATTTAACAGAATCACCTTTTCAAGCCGTTCGAAGTATAAATCTATGATTATGAAAAAACTGCCTTTCTTACTTTTATTACTCTTTTTTGCTTGTAATAATGAACCCATTGGCACTGATGCTGC